>NZ_JAVRFJ010000030.1:0-132575 GCF_031845845.1 Streptomyces gottesmaniae | reverse complement strand
ACCCGGCCCACCCGAGCCACCTCGCGTCGGCCGACCCGCACCACCTCACAGCGTCCGCCCCGGGCCGCGAGCCGTCGGTCGGGCTCACGGCCGGTGTCGAGGCGGCACCCACCGCCCCACCTTGGCTCACCACCCCAGACCCCGACGTGGCTCTACTGCAAAGGCTCAGGGATGCGCTGGAGGCCCTTTGAGCGGCAGCGGGAGCGCCCCGCCGAGAGGAGACTGCTCATGGCCGCGGAGGCCGAAGTCCTCGACGAACTGCACCGGTTGAGGGCCCGTGTACCCCAGTTGACCGGCGCGCTGGCGGCCAGTGTGGACGGGCTGGTCCTCGCCCACGACACCCCCGGTGTGGAACCCGAGGGCCTGGCGGCACTCACCGCCGCCGCGCTCGGTGTCGCCGTACGGATGACAGACGCCGCCGGCCGGGGCGAGCTCCGCGAACTGCTGCTGCGCGGCGACCAGGGCTATGTGGCGACGTACGCGGCGGGTTCCTCCGCCGTACTGACGCTGCTCGCCCAGGACCGGGTCAACGTGGGCCGGCTGCACCTGGAGGGCCGCCGGGCGGGCGGCCGGATCGGCGAACTGATGGACGCCCTGCCCGGGCCCGACGAAACGGCCGCGACCACCGCCAAGGGGGTCGCCAGGAGCGCGGCCCGGTCGGTGGCCAGGACCGCCGAGGGGACCACGGTCGCGCCCACGCCCCAGCCACCGGTCAAGGCCACGGTCAGGTCGACCATGCCCCGCCGGACACCCCGTCCCGCCACCCCACGCCCCACCCCCCGAACCACTCCCAACACACCCACCACCAGTGAGAGTTGAAAGGACACCGCACACCATGGCCAACACCGAGACCGCGCTGAAAGAGGCCCTCGCGTCCATCGAGGGCGCGACCGGCGCCGCCCTCGTCGACTACACCAGCGGCATGGCACTGGGCACGATCGGCGGCAGCAAGGGGTTCGACCTCACCGTCGCCGCCGCCGGGAACACCGACGTCGTCCGCGCCAAGTTGCGCACCATGGAACACCTCGGTCTCAAGGGCGAGATCGAGGACATCCTGATCACCCTGTCCGACGCCTACCACCTGATCCGCCTGCTCACCGGCCGCGGTGGCAACGGCCTCTTCCTCTATCTGGTCCTCGACGCCAAGCGGGCCAACCTGGCCATGGCCCGGCACCAGTTGAAGCGGATCGAGGCGGAGCTGGAGGTCTGACCGCTCCGATACGACGGCTCCGGCGGCGCCCCCACCCCGGGGAGCGCCGCCCGCGCACACCTCGGCTACCGTGTCCGGCTTCGGACGACAAAGGGGAGGGTGACCGTGGCGAGAGCGGTACGGGGGACGGTGCTGGCGCAGCTGGCACTGCTGGCCGGAGTGCTGACAGGGTGCTCGGAACCGGCGGGCGACGGCGACGCGAAGCCCTCGGTGAACAGCACCGGCGGGGCGACCGCCGACGCGAAGGACCCTGCCGACTCGAAGGACTCTGCCGAGGACGCCGCGAAGAGCGGCGGCAGTGTCGGCGCGACCGGTTCCGCCTGTGAACTGCCGGTCACCTTCGACACGGCCGAGAAGTGGCAGCCGGAGGCCGTCGAGACCGGCCCGCCCGCCGGCGGCGGCGGTTCCGAGGAGGACGAACTCGCGGCCGAGCTGGCCGAGGGGCTGCTCCGGCAGGGCCCGTTCACCGCCGCGTGCGAGATCGACGCCAAGCCGGCCGGGAACATCGGCTTCATCCGGGTCTGGACCGGCGAGAAGGGTGCCACGGAGGGGGACGCGGAGGCGCTGCTCAAGGAGTTCGTGGCGGCCGAGGGGAACACGAGCGAGGCGAAGTACAGCGGGTTCACCTCCGACTCGGACGTCTCCGGCACCGAGGTCGAGTACCTCTACACCAGCGAGGCCCTGGAGGAGACCAAGAAGGAGCGGGCCTTCGTCGCGGTCACCCCGGACGGGCCCGTCGTCGTCCATCTCGGTGGCCTCGACACACAGGAGCACGAGCAGATGCTCCCGGCGTACGAGCTGGCCAAGCGGACGCTGAGCACGGCCTGAGCACGGATGCCGTCGAACCACTGACCTGAGCACGGGTGCCGTCGAACCACTGACGGACCCTGACGAACCTCCGCCGACCCTCCGCCGACCGTCTGCCGAAGCGAAGCTCTGACCCAGCTCTGACAAAGCTCTGAGAACCGGTCGCGCAGGCATCCACGCCACGCGACCGGGCAGGAGCCCCCGGACGGATCACCGACCGGGGGAGGTTCTCTTTGTCCACCACCGACAGCACGGCCGCCGCGCCGACGCCCGCCGAGGAGACCGGTCTCAAGCGGGTGCTCGGCCCCAAGCTGCTGATCCTCTTCGTGATCGGCGACATCCTCGGCACCGGCATCTACGCGACCACGGGCAAGGTCGCGGGGAAGGTCGGCGGAGCGCTCTGGCTCCCCTTCGTGATCGGCTTCGTGGTGGCGATCCTGACGGCGGCGTCGTACGTCGAACTGGTCGGCAAGTACCCGAAGGCGGCCGGGGCGGCCCTCTACACGCAGAAGGCGTTCAAGCTGCCCTTCCTGACGTTCATCGTCGCCTTCATGGTGATGTGCTCCGGACTGTCGTCCGCGAGCGCCGCCGCGCGGGCCTTCAGCGGTGACTACCTGGACGAGCTGACGAACGGTGCCCTGCCGCCCACCCTCGTCGCCATCACCTTCATCGTCCTGCTGGCCGCCCTGAACCTGCGGGGCGTCTCCGAGTCGGTGAAGACGAACGTGGTGCTGACCCTGGTCGAGCTGACCGGCCTGTTGATCATCCTCGCGATCGGCGCCTGGGCGGTGCTGAGCGGTGACGGCGAACCCTCCCGCCTCACCGAGTTCGAGGCGAGCGGCACGGGATACGCCCTGCTCACCAGCGTCCTCGGCGCCACCGCCCTCGGCTTCTTCGCCTTCGTGGGCTTCGAGGACTCGGTGAACATGGCGGAGGAGACGAAGAACCCGACCCGGACCTTCCCTCGCGCGATCTTCATCGGCGTGGCCGTGACGGGCACGATCTACGTGCTGGTGGCCCTGGTCTCGTCGCTCCTGGTCGACGCCGAGACCCTGGAGGGCTCCAGCGGCCCGCTCCTCGAAGTGGTGAAGGCCGGCGGGGTGGACTTCCCGCACAAGCTCTTCGCCCTGATCGCCCTCTTCGCGGTCACCAACTCGGCCCTGATCAACATCATGATGGCTTCCCGCCTCTGCTACGGCATGGCCAACGAACGCATCCTCCCGCGTGGCATGGCCCGCGTCCTGCCCCGCCGCCGTACGCCCGTCGTGGGCATCGTCTTCGTCACCCTGCTCGCGATCGGCCTGGTCTCCACCGGCGAGATCGAGGGCCTCGGCGACACCACCGCGTTCCTGCTGCTCTGTGTCTTCGCCGTCGTCAACATCACGGTCCTGGTGCTGCGCCGTGACCGGGTCGACCACGCACACTTCCGGACGCCGACGGTCCTGCCGGTGCTCGGCGCCCTGACGGCCCTGATCCTGGCCAGCCCGCTGGCCGACCGCCCGGCCGACGTCTACATACGGGCAGGTGTCCTCCTGGCCATCGGCATCGCGCTGTGGGCGGTGAACAAGCTGGTCCTGCGCACGCGAGGCGAATGACCGGCGGGCGACGGGCCGGGACGGGCCGCTGCCTGCCCGACGAGGGCCGTCATGGGGCGGCAGCGGTCCTCGTCGGGCCGGCGGGCGGCGGCGCTACCGCCGGCGCCCGCCTCCGGGTGCCGCGTCGCCCGCTTCGATGCCCGTCAGCCGGTAGCCGGGCACCCGCTTGCCCGTGGGCCGCCCTGCCCGCCCGGACAGCCAGTCCACGCGGACCCAGAAGAGCTGCCCGGCGTCGCGTTCGCGGCGGCCGAGCCAGCTCGCCTTGAGGCGGAGGCCGGTGCCGAGGCCGGCGAGGAGCATCCCGCCCGCCGCCGGGAGCGCGAAGGACGAGCCCAGGGCGGCCGCGAAGCCGAGCAGCAGCCACCAGCGGTGCCCCCGGCGCCAGGCGCGCAGGGTCACGGCACGGTCCTGGAGGACGTCGTGCTTACCGGCGCGCACGGCTTGGCGCGCCGGCGCGAGATACCGGCCGCGCCCCGCCCACGCCACCACGGCCATCGCGACGATGAACAGCACGGCCCCCGCCAGCACCCCGATCCGCCGTCCGGTCAGCCCCGACGGCACGGCACCGACCCCGGCCGCGATCACTCCGAGCCACCACAACGGTGCCGCCCCGGCCCGCACCACGACGGCCACCCGAGCAAGCCCCTGCCCTCCGCGTCTCACTTCCCCGCCTCCCGTAATCACCGGTCGTACGACAGTCGCGGGCACGGTAACCAGAGAACGTGAAACGCGCCTGAGAATCGCGGATCTCCCCGTCCGCACGGCTGCCGGGCCCCTCCAGAAGGGGTACGCGACGGCTACTCGACGAACAACCCCCTGGTCGCGGCCTTCGCGTCGAACTCCTCCAGCCGCGCCTGGGCCTCCGGCAGGTCGTCGCACATGGCCTCCAACAGCACCCGGCCCAGCAGCATGGGGGCGCAGGCCGTGTCGAAGGCGAGCCCGGTACCGACGGCGGCGGGCAGCAACAGGTCGGAGACCTTGGCGACGGGCGCGAAGGCGGAGTCGGCGACGGTGACGACGAAGAGCCCCGCCTCCTTGGCGTACGCCAGGGTCTCGACGACCTCGCGGGGATGGCGGGGCAGCGCGAAGCAGAGCAGCGCGGTCGCGCCCCCGCGCACGGCCGCGTCGATGCGGTCGTGGAGCATGCTGCCGCCCTCGTGCAGCAGCCGCACGTCGGGGTGGACCTTGGCGGCGAAGTAGGCGAATCCGTACGCCTGGGAGGCCGCGGCGCGCAGTCCGAGCACCGGCAGCGGGCGGGACGCGGCCAGCAGCCGCCCGGCCCGCGCCACCGGGGCGGGGTCGGCGAGCACCTCGGCCAGGTGCCGCAGGTTCTCGATCTCGGCCTCGACGGCCTGCTGGTACTCGTTGTACGCGGTGGTGTCCGGCGTCGGCTCGGCGGGCCCCACGTCCCGCAGGTGCCGGCGCAGCGCCGGGTAGCCGTCGAAGCCCAGCGCCACCGCGAAGCGCGTCACGGACGGCTGGCTGACCCCGGCCAGCTCGGCCAGTTCCACACTCGACAGGAACGGCACGTCGGCCGCGCGCCGCACCATGCTGTGGGCGATGCGCCGCTGGGTGGGCGTCAGCCGGTGCCCCTCGAAGAGCGTCTGCAGCCGCGCGGCGGGACTGTCCGTCACGCCCGTGCCCTTGTCCGCGCTCATGACGCGCTCCCCCTCAGTGGGTCCGCCTGGACGTCCGTCCAGATCTCGGTGAACCGATCGAGCAGTGCGGCCGCCGCACTCACGTCTCCCGTCAGCGGCCGGTCCGCCGGATCCGGGTCGAGCACGGACTCCGCCAGTTCCAGTGCGCGCCCGACGGGCAGTTCCGGATCCGGCCGCAGGTCCCGCTGGCGCAACGCCCGCACCGCGGCGACGAGTTCGCAGCCGACGACGAGCCGGTACGCGCCGCACGCCCGCAGCGTCTGCCGGGCGGCAAGCGAGGCGAAGCTGGCCTGTTCCTCGACGCCCCGGGAGAGTACAGCGTGGCCGAGCGACGCGGGCGCGGAGAAGGCCCGCAGGTCACCGAGGGCGGCCCCGGCGGCGTACTCCAGGATCATCACGCCCGAGGAGGCGGGCTCGTGGTCGGCGAGGAAGGGCCGCAGCCGGGTGTACGCGGGCTCGTTGAGCGAGGAGAGCCGGGAGGTCGACAGCCGGGCGACCTGGGTCGTGGCGAGTCTGAAGTGGTCCAGGGCGAGGGCGAGTTGGGCCTGGTAGAAGCCGCCGTGGTGGTAGGCGGCCATGTCCTCGGGGCAGATCAGCGGGTTCTCCGCCGCCGCGTTGATCTCGATCTCCAGGACGCTCTCCAGCGCGTCCGCCGCGTCCAGGGCGGGACCGTGGATCTGCGGCAGGCAACGGAAGCCGTACGGGTCCTGGATCCGCCCCAGCGGGGGCGTGGGCCGGTCGGCCGCCCCGATCAGTTCCCGCATGCGCCGGGCCACCTCGCGCGACCCCCGGTGGGCGCGCGCGACGTGCACGGGCGCCGCGTACGCCTCGTGCGAGCCGTCCACGGCGAGGAGCGAGAGCGCGGCGACGACCTGGGTGGCCGCGATCAGCCCCCGCAACTCGTGCAGCGCGAGCGCGGCCTGCCCGAGCGTGAGCGCGTTGCTGCTGATGAGCGCGAGGGCGTCGTTGTTGTCGAGCGGCTGCGCCTCGGGCGCGCCGAAGCCGGCCCGGTCGGCCCCGGACCCGTCGGCCCCGGACCCGTCGCCCTCGGAGCCGGACCGCTCCCCAGCCCTGCCGGCTCCGGAGCCGGCCCCGCCCCCGGCCCCGCCGCCGGACCCGGACCGCGCCCCCGGCACCCGCCACGGATGCTCCCCCGCCAGCGCGAGCCCCACCTGCGCCAGCGCCGCGATGTCGCCCGTCCCCACCGAACCGAACTCGTTGACCACGGGGTACGCCCCGCTCTCCAGCGCCGTGCAGAGCGCGGTGACCACGGTCGGCCGGAGCCCCGCGCCGCCCGCGAGCAGCTGGTTGGCGCGTACGGCGAGCATGGCCCGCACCTGCCGGGCGGGCAGTTCCTCTCCGATGGCACCGGCGTGACTGCGCAGCAGCCGCAGGCCGTGCTCGGCGGCGGCCTCGCTCGGCACGTCCTCGTTGCGGTTGGCGCCGACGCCGGTGGAGCGGCCGTACACGCGTCCGGCCGCCGCGATGAGCCGGGCGGCCTCCCAGGACTCCTCGACCCGCCGCACGGCCGCGCCGTCGGGCACCGGTCGTACGGCACCGTCGGCGAGCCGGACGACGTCGGCGACCCCCAGCGCCCGCCCGTCGAGGACGACGAGCCCGGTCGGCACGGTCGGCACGTCGGGCAGATCGGGCACGGCGGCGTCGGCGGGGGCGCCCGTCGCGCCCATGATCCGAGAGGACATCACCCGCAGCCTCCTCAGCCCCAGCGGACACCACGTATTCAGACACCGAGAACTCTGCATGAGACTATGCAGGACGGGCAAGGGATGCCGGGCGGGAAACCGGGGGGATGCCGGGCGGGAGCCGGGTGAGCCGGTGCGCGGACTGGGGGGCTAACCCCAGTGTCAGGCGGCTGACGGGTCCCTACCGTGAGGAGCATGACCGGTATGGAAGCCCGTGACACACAGCTCGGGGACACCGAGCTGAAGAAGGAACTCGCCGCCACCCTGCACGCCCGCCGAGAGCTGGGCGACGACTACGAGTCAGCGCTCGTCGACTCGTTCCTGGAGAAGGTCGACCAGCGCATCGACAGCGTGGTCGACCGCCGGGTCCGGCGTCAGGTGGCCGAGCAGCAGATGGTGGTGGCCCGTGGCAGCCGCTCCCCCGACAAGTCCAGCGACACCTGGGGCGAACGCTACGGCTTCGGCGTGGTCTCCCTCGTCGTCGCCATCCCCCTCTCCGGCATCGGCGGCGGGGTGGCCGATCTCGCGGGCCTGTTCGTCACCTGGGCGGGCATCGTCGGCGTGAACGTGGCCTGGGCCCTGCGCAACTCACCGACCCTGGGCCGACGCCGCGGCAAGGACAGGGACTCGGACTGGGAAGAGTGAACCGGGGACCCGGACGGGAAAGTGTGACGTCCACGGCGTTGCCGGCGTTCCCGACGGGCACCCTCACCGCGTCGCCGGAGGAGATATGCGCGGGGACCGCCGCACCCCCGTGTGACGGGGGGCGGGACGACGGCGGTCCCCGCGAGGGACGCGGGCCGGGTCGGGACCGGGCTGACGCGTCCTTGGCGTCCATGGAGGTCCGGGAGCCGCTCCGGAGGTCCTTGGCGCCGTTTCGGTCGTCGGCCGGGGCGGGGAGCCGCTCCCGCCCTGCCGACACCCACTAATGTGCCGGACCCGTGTTAAGCGGGTGCTGCGCGGACGTGACGCGCTCGTACCACTTCTGCGAAGTCAAACCCCCGACTCGGGCAGATCTTCGGCGAAGAAGGGCGCTTCACGGGATTTTTCTCCCGAATCAGGCGCCCCTCCCCGCGCACGGCATGCGCCCCCTACGGCTTGACCCCGCCCTTGGCGAGGAACGCGAGCAGGTCCTGCCGGCTGACCACGCCGGTCGGCTTGCCCTCGACCAGCACGATGGCCGCGTCCGCCGAGCCGAGCACGGTCATCAGGTCGCCGACCGGCTCACCGGAGCCGACCTGCGGCAGCGGCGGAGACATGTGCTTCTCCAGCGGGTCGTCGAGCGAGGCGCGCTGGGTGAAGAGGGCGTCCAGCAGTTCGCGTTCGACGACGGACCCGACCACCTCGGCGGCCATGACGTCCGGGTGACCGGCGCCCGGCTTCACGATCGGCATCTGCGAGACGCCGTACTCGCGCAGCACCTCGATCGCCTGACCGACCGTCTCGTCCGGGTGCATGTGGACGAGGGACGGAATGGCACCGTGCTCCTTGTGGCTGAGGACGTCGCCGACGCGCGCGCTCGGGCCCTCGTCCTCCAGGAAGCCGTAGTCGGCCATCCACTCGTCGTTGAAGATCTTGCTGAGGTAGCCGCGCCCGCTGTCGGGCAGCAGGACGACCACGACGTCGTCCGGGCCGAGCCGCTCGGCGACCTTCAGGGCGGCGACGACGGCCATGCCGCAGGAGCCGCCCACCAGCAGGCCCTCCTCCTTGGCCAGCCGACGGGTCATCTGGAAGGAGTCCTTGTCGGACACGGCGACGATCTCGTCGGCGACGGTCCGGTCGTACGCCGTCGGCCAGAAGTCCTCGCCGACGCCCTCGACGAGGTACGGCCGCCCGGAGCCGCCGGAGTAGACGGAACCCTCGGGGTCGGCGCCGATCACCTGGACGCGACCGTCACTGGCGTCCTTCAGGTACCGGCCGGTGCCGGAGATGGTGCCGCCGGTCCCCACACCCGCCACGAAGTGGGTGATCCGCCCCTCCGTCTGCTCCCACAGCTCAGGGCCGGTCGAGTGGTAGTGGGAGAGCGGGTTGTTGGGGTTGGAGTACTGGTCCGGCTTCCAGGCGCCGGGCGTCTCGCGGACCAGCCGGTCGGACACGTTGTAGTACGAGTCGGGGTGCTCGGGGTCGACCGCCGTCGGGCAGACGACGACCTCGGCCCCGTACGCCCTGAGCACGTTGATCTTGTCGGTGCTCACCTTGTCGGGGCACACGAAGATGCACTTGTAGCCCTTCTGCTGGGCGACGATGGCGAGCCCCACGCCGGTGTTTCCGCTGGTGGGCTCGACGATCGTGCCGCCGGGCTGCAGTTCCCCGCTCTTCTCGGCCGCCTCGATCATGCGCAGGGCGATGCGGTCCTTCACGGAACCGCCGGGGTTGAAGTATTCGACCTTGGCCAGGACGGTCGCCTGGATGCCCTCGGTCACGCTGTTGAGCCTCAGCAGCGGGGTGTTGCCGACGAGGCTGATCATCGAGTCGTGGTATCGCACCGTTGTCTCCGGAGCCGCAAAAGGGATGGTCGTAATGTCCCGCCAGCCTATGCCCCTGCCTCCCTCTTCTCCTCCCTGTTCACCACCCGCCGGGATTGGCCGAGGGCCGGTACGGGGCAAGGAGTGGGTGTACGGGTACGAGGAGGTGGCGGCGACGCATGACGAGCATGTCCAGAGCAAGGGTGGCCCGCCGCATCGCGGCGGGCGCGGCGTACGGCGGTGGCGGCATCGGTCTGCTGGGTGCGGCGGCCGTGGGGGTGCTGCTGGCCGAGGTGCGGATGGCCAGGCGGGTCGTGGGCAACGGGCACAGCCCGCACCCGCCGAGCGCGGAGGGCGTGTACGGCCACACGCACGGCAGCAGGTACGGCCGCGCGTACGGCTACGGCTCGTACGGCAGTTCGTACGACGTCCCTGACGATCCCCCGCTCCGTCTCGTCATGCTCGGTGACTCCACCGCCGCCGGCCAGGGCGTCCACCGGTCCCGGCAGACCCCGGGCGCGCTGATCGCCTCGGGGCTCGCGGCCGTCGCCGAGCGGCCGGTGCTGCTGCGCAACGTCGCACTGCCGGGCGCCCAGTCGGACGACCTCGACCGACAGGTCGCCCTGGTCCTGGAGGATCCGGCCCAGGTCCCCGACGTCTGCGTGATCATGATCGGCGCGAACGACGTGACCCACCGGATGCCCCCGACCCGCTCCGTCCGCCACCTCTCCGCGGCCGTACGGCGGCTGCGGACCGCGGGGGCCGAGGTGGTGGTGGGCACCTGTCCCGACCTCGGCACGCTGGAGCCCGTGCAGCAGCCGTTGCGCTGGCTCGCCCGCCGGGCCTCCCGGCAGCTGGCGGCCGCCCAGACGATCGGAACCGTCGAGCAGGGTGGCCGCACCGTGTCGCTGGGCGACCTGCTCGGCCCCGAGTTCGAACAGAACCCCCGCGAGCTGTTCGGCCCCGACAACTACCACCCCTCGGCCGAGGGGTACGCGACCGCGGCGATGGCCGTCCTGCCGACGGTGTGCGCCGCGCTGGGACTCTGGCCGGAGGAGGAGCGGCCGGACGTCAGCCGCCGCGAGGGCTTCCTGCCGGTGGCCCGCGCCGCCGCCGAGGCCGCGTCGGAGGCGGGCACGGAGGTGACGGCGGCGATGCCGACGGGGCCTCGTGGGCCGTGGGCTCTGCTGAAGCGGCGGCGTCGGCGGAGGGTGCCGGCGACGGACCCCGCGCCGACCGCTACCGCGGAGGCGCAGCCGGGCGCCTAGTAGCTCGGGGCGCGCTGCGATCAGGCGACTGCGGGTGCGTGGGGGCTGATCGCGCAGTTCCCCGCGCCCCTGAAAAGCCGGGGCTGCGCCCCATGCTTTTCAGGCCCGCAGGGCCTGATGCTTTTAGGGGCGCGGGGAACTGCGCGAGAAGCCCCCACGCACCCGCACCCGCCGACGAAACAGGCACCCCCGAGTCACTAGGCGCACAACCAAAAAGCAAGCGCTTAGAAAAGTGCGGTCGGCGTCACACCCTCATGCCCGTGACCCGGACCATACGTACGGGTAACTTCCCCCACAGCCCCGCTTTCCGTTCGCATGCCAATGGAGCCGTGATGCCCGAAGCCGTGATCGTCTCAGCCGCCCGATCCCCCATCGGCCGCGCTTTCAAGGGCTCGCTGAAGGACCTGCGCCCCGACGACCTGACCACCACCATCGTCGCGGCCGCCCTCGCGAAGGTCCCGGAGCTGGACCCGAGGGACATCGACGACCTGATGCTGGGCTGCGGCCTCCCCGGCGGCGAGCAGGGCCACAACCTGGGCCGGATCGTGGCCGTACAGCTGGGCATGGACCACCTGCCGGGCTGCACGATCACCCGTTACTGTTCCTCGTCGCTCCAGACCTCCCGCATGGCCCTGCACGCCATCAAGGCCGGCGAGGGCGATGTCTTCATCTCGGCCGGCGTCGAGGTCGTCAGCAGCAGCGCGCGCGGCACCAGCGACATCCACACCGCCCGCAACCCGCTCTTCTCCGAGGCCGAGGCCCGTACGGAGACGGTCTCCAAGTCGGTCGGCGCCTCCTGGCACGACCCGCGCGAGGACGGCCTGCTCCCCGACCCGTACATCGCGATGGGGCAGACCGCCGAGAACCTGGCCCGCCAGTGGGGCGTGACCCGGCAGGAGATGGACGAGTTCGGCGTCCGCTCGCAGAACCTCGCCGAGGAGGCCATCGGGAAGGGCTTCTGGGAGCGCGAGATCACCCCTGTGACGCTGCCCGACGGCACGGTCGTCAGCAAGGACGACGGCCCGCGCGCGGGCGTCACCCTGGAGGCCGTACAGGGCCTGAAGCCGGTGTTCCGCGAGGACGGCATGGTCACCGCCGGCAACTGCTGCCCGCTGAACGACGGTGCCGCCGCCCTGGTGATCATGTCCGACACCAAGGCGCGGGACCTCGGGCTCACCCCGCTCGCCCGGATCGTCTCGACCGGTGTCTCCGGCCTCTCCCCCGAGATCATGGGCTACGGCCCGGTGGAGGCCTCGAAGCAGGCCCTGTCCCGTGCGGGCCTCACCGTCGACGACATCGACCTGTTCGAGATCAACGAGGCCTTCGCCGCGCAGGTGATCCCCTCCTACCGCGACCTGGGCATCCCGCTGGACAAGCTGAACGTGAACGGCGGCGCCATCGCCGTCGGCCACCCCTTCGGCATGACCGGCGCCCGGATCACCGGCACACTGATCAACTCCCTTCAGTTCCACGACAAGCAGTTCGGCCTGGAGACGATGTGCGTCGGCGGCGGCCAGGGCATGGCCATGGTCATCGAGCGCCTCAGCTGACCGAGCACCCCGCGCGGAGCCGTGACCGCACGGACGCGCACTGTGATGCTGTGGCCCGGAGTCCCGGAATCGCTGGGGCTCCGGGCCGTTTTGTGATCCAATCTCCCCCAGGATGTGACCTATCTCCCCCCGGAGAGCGATTTACGCAGGTCAGAGTCGTTTCACCACCAAACATCGGGGCAAGATTCCTGCCCGATTCGTGACGTTACGCACTGACAGCTGGTTAGTCCGCCCTTCAAGCTGATGTAGGAAGTCGGGGGTCGACTTTGAACCGGGAGTACGTCAGTGAGCGCCATGCCGATCGCCTTGCTGCTCACCACGGCCGCCACCGCCGCCGTGGGCGTCGCCGTCCTGCGCACCCTCGTGGGTCTGCGCCGACAGGTCGCTGCCTTGCGCACCGAGCTGGCCGAGAGCCGGACCGCCGGGCCGCGCGCCCTGGTGCCGGCCGCTCGTCCGGCCGCCGACACGGAGGAGATACGCGCGGCCGTCGCCGAGGCCCTCGCCGAGGAGCGGGAGCGTGAGCTCGCCGAGGCCCGGGCCTTCTGGGCCGCCCAGGAGTCCCGCGACGTCACCGACACGCCGCCGCTGCTGGGTCTGGCCGAGAGCGAGCTGTTCCTGCCCCGGCAGTCCGATTTCGCGGGCCTGGAGCACCTGGAGCCGGTGATCGAGCCCGGCCTGGAGAGCGACGACTTCGCCGGGGACTCCGCCGAGCTGGCCGCGGCCCGCCGCCGCCACCCCTCGCACCCCGACTTCGTGCCGGTGCAGTCACCTGTCACCAACGACCACGAGCGCACGGTCGCCTGCCTGGAGGACCTCGCCGCGTCCCGCACGGAGCTGGCCGACGTACGCCCCGGCCCCCTGGGCACCCTCGACGTCTACGTCTTCGCCGACGGCACCACCCTGTGCATGACCCCCGGCCACCGCGAGACCGCCGAGCGCCTCGCCACCGCCCTCCAGGCCGGCGAGACCCCCGTCCTCCTGGGCGGCTCGGGCATCTCGGGCGCCTACACGCTCACCTTCGAGTGCGGCGCCGACATGGTCTACATCCTGGCGGACCGCGTCATCGCGTCGCTGTAGCGGCCGAGCGGGGCAGCGCCCCCGAACCGGTGGGCGCCCGGCCTCACACCCCGGCCCGCCGCTGGGCCTCCTCCACCAGCGCGACGGCCTCGGCCAGCTGGCCCTCGTCCGTCAGCACCAGCGCGAGATCGTTTCCGGCGACGGTCACCTGGTCGGCCGCCGCGAACATCCCCGCGTCCGGCATCTCGTGGAACGGCCCGTCGGGCGTCTCCAACCGCTGAGCGCGCAGTGCCAACTCCCTGGCCAGCGCGAGCGCCTCCGCGGCGCCGTTCCGCTGGAGCCGGCTCTGCGGGGCCGCCCGCAACCGGTCGGCGAAATGATCCACGGCACGGGTCAACGGCGTCGTATCAAGCACGCCGCGAGAGTACGCGCCTCGGCCGGACTGTTGCCAACAGGCCGCCACTCAGGCAACGTGACCTGAAGGACCGGCTTACATTCCCTTTCGTCCGGAGGCGCCGATGTCCCAAGTCTTCTCCGAGGAGACCCATCGCAACCTGCTCGCCCGCATCCCGCACTGCACCGGTCGTGAAGTCTCCGACTGGATCCGCAAAGTCGACGAAGGCCCCGCTCTCTTCAATTTCGAGGAGAAGGTCAGCTGGCTCCGGCACGAGTACGACCTCGCGTACGGCCACGCCAAAGCGATCATTCACGAGTACGACCTGAGGAGGGCCGCGCGGAAGCTCCGGTGAAGCCGCCGAGAACCTACGAAGGGCCCCCGAACCGCGAGGTTCGGGGGCCCTTCATCAGTGATCCGGCTCGATCCGCCCGGTCTAGTCGTCGCCGCTGAAGATGGCGACGAGGCGGAGCATCTCGATGTAGATCCACACGAGGGTCATGGTCAGGCCGAACGCGGCCAGCCAGGCCTCCTCGCGCGGGGCACCGTAGGCGATGCCGTCCTGGATCTGCTTGAAGTCCAGGGTCAGGAAGAACGCGCCGAGCAGGATCGCGAGGATGCCGACGACCGCGCCGAGCGGGCCCATGCTGCGCAGTCCGCCGTCGGGGGCGAGCCCGAAGACGACGAGCAGCAGGTTGACCGCCATGACGAGGATGAAGGCGATCGCGATGGTCATACCGATGCGGGCGTACCGCGCGGTGACCCGGATCCAGCCCGCCTTGTAGACCAGGAGGGTGGCGCCGGAGACGGCCATGGTGCCGAGCACCGCCTGGAAGGGCGCGCCGCTCCACTGCGAGTTGAACATCTCGCTGAGCACACCGAGGAAGACACCCTCGAACGCGGCGTACGCCAGGATCAGCGCGGGCGAGGCCTTGCGCTTGAAGGACTGCACCATCGCCAGGACGAAGGCGATGAGCGCGGCGCCGATGGCCAGGCCGTAGCTCGTGGGCGACACCGGCAGGAGGGCCCAGGCGAGGACCGCGCCGACGACGACCGTACCGAGCGTCATGGCCGAGCGCATGACGACGTCGTCCATGGTCATGGCGCCCGTGCGGGCCGGGGCCTGCGGCGGGGCGCCGTGCTGCACGCCCTGCTGGGCGTACGGGTTCGTCGCGTACGGGTTGCCGCCCTGCTGGGCGTAGGGGTTGCCCTGGGTGCCGACAGCTGCTCCCCCGGCCTGCGGCGCGGTGTTGAAGCCCGCGTGGCCGTTGTCGCGGCTGAACCCCCGTCGCGAGAAGACCGGGTTGCTGCTCCTCATTTCACTCCTCCATGGCCACCCTGCGTGGCCTTGGCTCAAGAGTAATAGGTAGGCAAAAGATTGACCCTAGTGCTTGGGGAGGATCTTTCCCTGCCATGTCATCGAACACGCTACGCGTCTCCCTGATTCCCCGCCCCACCCCCCTCAACCCGGGACCACCCCGGTACACCCCCGCGATCTCTCGGAGATCACCCACCGTCCCCGGGGTCTCGTCGCCCAGGGCTCCTCGGGAGTGTCGGCGGCCCTGGGCGCGGCGGGCGCTCGACGAGCGCGAGGGGCGCACCGTGCCGCGAGGGCGGGGTGTGGGGATTTGGGGAGAAATGTTCAGAGTTGGTCGGAGGTGCCCGGAACCGGACTTGAACCGGTACGCCCGCGAGGGGCAGCGAGGTTTAAGCTCGCCGTGTCTGCATTCCACCATCCGGGCAGGCCATGGGCTCCGCGCTGAGGTGCCGAGCCTATCGGGACGCTTCCCCCGAACAGTCGAAGAGCGGACCGATGTTGTCTTATTTTATTGACGTCTGAGGGTGCATCAGCCCACGGAACACGCCATCCGCACTTGCCAATAGCCTTACGGACGGCGCGACCGGCCGTGTGCGGAATGACGGAATTTCACCGCCCGAACGAGCGGTCCCACCCGGAACGCGCGCGGTGACGCGCTGACTCGTGTCGGTCGGGCGCCCCACACCCCGGTCGGATCCCACCCTCATCCCCAGGTATGACGCACCCCCCGCCGGTCCGTCAGAAGTCTGCCCCCGGAACCGGAACAGCGGCTGACTACACGGCGCTCCTCCGTCGAGACGATGGAACCACTCACGAAACGACAAACGAACGGCCCCGGCATGCCCTGGGCAAGCGCCGGGCGGACCGCCCGGCCGTTCTCGAACACCCCAAACGCCGTCGTCCCGACAGGAGTCCCACCCGTGACCACCACGCCCCTCGCCGACCGGGCCACCGCCGTGGCCGCCCGCGCCACGGAACTGTCGAAGGTCTACGGACAGGGCGAGACCCGGGTCGTCGCGCTGGACCAGGTCACCGTCGACTTCCGGCAGGCCCAGTTCACCGCGATCATGGGCCCCTCGGGGTCCGGCAAGTCCACGCTGATGCACTGCGTGGCGGGCCTCGACACCTTCTCGGCCGGCTCCGTCCGCATCGGCGAGACCGAACTGGGCTCGCTGAAGGACAAGCAGCTCACCAAGCTCCGCCGCGACAAGATCGGCTTCATCTTCCAGGCGTTCAACCTGCTGCCGACGCTGACCGCGCTGGAGAACATCACCCTCCCGATGGACATCGCGGGCCGCAAGCCGGACAAGCAGTGGCTGGACACCGTGATCCGGATGGTGGGCCTGGCCGACCGGCTGAGCCACCGGCCCGCACAGCTCTCCGGCGGCCAGCAGCAGCGCGTCGCCGTGGCGCGGGCGCTCGCCTCACGACCGGACATCATCTTCGGCGACGAGCCCACCGGAAACCTGGACTCGCGTTCGGGCGCCGAGGTGCTGGGCTTCCTGCGCAACTCCGTACGGGAGTTGGGGCAGACCGTGGTGATGGTGACGCACGACCCCGTGGCCGCGGCGTACGCGGACCGGGTCATCTTCCTCGCCGACGGGCGCATCGTGGACGAGATGCACGAGCCGACGGCGGACCAGGTGCTGGACCGGATGAAGAGGTTCGACACCAAGGGGCGTACGAGCTGAGGGAGTTCGCCCTCCCCGCCCCCTCCGCCCTCCACCGTTCCCCTCCGCCCCGACCCGGCCCGAACCCGCCCCGACCCCGAAACAGGGACCCCTTCATGTTCCGTACCGCCCTGCGCAACGTGTTCTCGCACAAGGCCAGGCTTCTCATGACCGTGCTCGCGGTGATGCTCGGCGTCGCCTTCGTGTCGGGCACGCTGGTCTTCACGAACACCATCTCGGACGCGCTCCAGAAGAGCTCGGCCAAGGGCTTCGACCACGTGGACGTCGCGATCCGGTCGGGCTACCAGCCGGACGAGGGCGACACCGTCGCCGAACAGCCGAAGCTCACCCCGGAGTTGCTGAAGAAGGTCGAGCGGGTGCCCGGCGCCGAGTCGGCGATCGGCGTGGTGAGCGGGTTCACCGCCCTCGCCGACAAGGACGGCAAGCTGATCGGCGGCGGCTTCCAGTCGCAGGGCGGGAACTTCTGGGGGACGGACGATCCCCGGTATCCCGTCCGGGACGGCGGCCGCGCGCCCGAGGGGGCGGACGAGGTCGCGATCGACTCCGAGACCGCGAAGCGGGCCGGGTACGAGGTGGGCGACACCGTGCGACTGTCCGTCGACGGCCCGGTCCTCACCCCGACCATCAGCGGGATCTTCACGACGGACGACGGCAATGTCGCCGCCGGCGGCAGCCTCACCCTGTTCGACACGGCGACCGCGCAGAAGCTCTTCCACATGGAGGGCGAGTACGACACGATCAACGTGACGGCGGCGCGCGGCACCAGCCAGGCCCAGTTGCAGAAGGCCGTCGACGAGGTCCTGCCGAAGGACGCCGCGTACACCACCACCGGTCAGAAGCTCGCGGACGACCAGGCCACGCAGATCGCCGCCGATATGAGCGGCCTGAAGAACGCGCTGCTGGTCTTCGCCGGGATCGCCCTGTTCGTGGGCACGTTCATCATCGCCAACACCTTCACGATGCTGGTCGCCCAGCGCACCAAGGAGCTGGCGCTGCTGCGCGCGGTCGGCGCCTCCCGCCGTCAGGTGACCCGGTCCGTGCTGATCGAGGCGTTCGTGGTGGGCGCGGTCGCCGCCGTCACCGGTCTCGCCGCCGGTGTCGGGATCGGCGCCGGGATGCGGGCCCTGATCGGCGCCCTCGGCGAGACCGTCCCCGACGGCCCGCTGGTGGTCTCCCCCGGCACGGTCGCCACCGCCCTGCTCGTCGGCGTGCTGATCACGATGTTGGCCGCCTGGCTGCCGGGCCGCCGGGCGGCGAAGATCCCGCCGGTCGCGGCGATGAGCAGCGTGCACGCGAAGGCGACGACCAAGTCGCTCGTCGTACGGAACACGATCGGCGCGCTGTTCGCCGGCGCGGGCGTGGCCACCGTGCTGTACGCCACCACCATGAGCGGCTCCGACGGACAGGCGCCGATGGGCATCGGTGCGGTGACGCTGATCATCGGTGTCTTCGTCCTCACCCCTCTGCTG
The DNA here is from genome assembly GCF_031845845.1 of Streptomyces gottesmaniae. Taxonomy (NCBI): domain Bacteria; kingdom Bacillati; phylum Actinomycetota; class Actinomycetes; order Kitasatosporales; family Streptomycetaceae; genus Streptomyces; species Streptomyces gottesmaniae. The sequence continues at coordinate 114,430 of NZ_JAVRFJ010000030.1, read as the reverse complement.
TCCCGCCCGCTGATCGCGGCCGCCTCGCCCCTCATGCGGGTCTTCGGGATCTCCGGCAAGCTCGCCCGGCAGAACTCCGTACGCAATCCGCGCCGCACCGCCGCGACCGCCTCGGCGCTGATGATCGGCCTGACGCTGATCACCGGGATGACGGTGATGGCGGGCAGCCTCCAGAAGTCCATCGACAAGATGGCCGCCGACGCCATCAAGGCGGACTACGTCGTCTCGATGGCCAACGGCAACTTCCTCTCCCCCGACGTGGAGAAGAAGCTCTCCGCCACCGAGGGCGTCACCGCCGTCTCGCCGCTGCGCAACGCCGAGTCCCGGATCGGGGGCGAGACGGAGTACCTGACCGGCGTGAACGGCACGGCCATCGGGAAGGTCACCGAACTGCCCCTCGACAACGGGGCGTTCAAGGTCGGCGGCGGCGAGGTCGTGGTGGACGCGGAGACCGCCGAGCGGCGCGGCTGGAAGACCGGATCGGAGTTCACCGCCGGGTTCGCGGGGGGCCAGAAGCAGAAGCTGACGGTCGCCGGGGTCTACGAGAGCAACGAACTGATCCGGGGCATCCTGCTGGACAACGCGACGCTCACCGAGCGGCTGCCGGCCGACACGGACCCGGCCGACATGATGGTCATGGTCAAGACCTCGGCCGGTGCCTCCGACGCCACCAAGGACCGGCTGGAGAAGGCCCTCGGCGAGAACCCGGCGATCAAGGTCCAGAGCGGGCAGGACCTCTCCGACGACATCGCGAAGATGTTCACGCTGATGCTGAACATGCTCTACGGCCTGCTGGCCATGGCCGTGATCGTCGCCGTCCTGGGAGTGATCAACACCCTCGCCATGTCGGTGTTCGAGCGCTCGCAGGAGATCGGCATGCTCCGTGCGATCGGTCTCGACCGGCGCGGCATCAAGCGGATGGTCCGTCTGGAGTCCCTGGTCATCTCCCTCTTCGGCGGTGTGCTCGGTATCGGCCTGGGCGTCTTCTTCGGCTGGGCCGCCGGTGAACTCGTCGCCAGCAGGATGCCGACGTACGAACTGGTCCTCCCCTGGGCCCGGATGGCCCTCTTCCTCCTGCTCGCCGCCACGGTCGGCATCCTGGCCGCGCTGTGGCCGGCCCGCCGCGCGGCGAAGCTGAACATGTTGGCCGCGATCAAGTCGGAGTAGCCGCGCGGGAGGCACGGGAGACACCCGGACGGGGGCGCGTACACGGCCGTACGCGCCCCCGTCCGGGCGTTCAGGCGCCCCAGGTCCGGGCCCTGAGCGGGAGGCCCGACGCACCCCCTTCCGGGGGCCGTACGGCCAGTACCTGGTTGACGCCGAGGCGGTTGCGTTCGAAGCCGAGGGCGGAGGCGGCCATGTAGAGGCGCCAGACGCGGGCGCGGCCGGGGCCGACCAGGGCGACGGCGTGCGCCCAGCGCGCTTCGAGGTTGGTGACCCAGGCGCGCAGGGTGAGGGCGTAGTGCTCGCGCAGGGACTCCACGTCGCGGACCTCGAACCCGGCGCGTTCGAGCTGGGTGACGGTGGTGCCGATCGGGGCGAGTTCGCCGTCCGGGAAGACGTACGCGTCGATGAAGCCGTCGAGGGAGTACGTGCTCTCGTCATGCTGCGGCCGGCGTGAGATCTGGTGGTTGAGCAGCCGACCGCCGGGGGCGAGCAGCCGGTACAGATCCTCGGCGTACTCCAGATACCGGTCCGCGCCCACGTGTTCGGCCATGCCGACGGAGGAGATCGCGTCGTAGGGCCCGTCGGCGACGTCGCGGTAGTCCTGGACACGGATCTCGACGCGGTCGGTGAGGCCCTCGTCGGCGACGCGCTTACGGGCGTAGGCGGCCTGCTCCTGGGAGAGGGTGACGCCGACGACGTGGACGCCGTACTCGCGGGCGGCGTGCACGGCCAGGGAGCCCCAGCCGCAGCCGACGTCGAGGAGCCGCTGCCCCGGGCCCAGGCCGAGTTTGCGGCAGATGAGGTCGAGCTTGTCGTGCTGGGCGGCTTCGAGGGTGGTGGTGCCGTCGGAGGCGGACCAGTAGGCGCAGGAGTACACCATCGACGGGCCGAGAACGGCCTCGTAGAAGTCGTTGCCCACGTCGTAGTGGTGGCTGACGGCTCGTCTGTCGGTGCGTCTGGTGTGCAGGTGACGGGTGCGCACCTCCTCGCGGGGCGGTTCGGGCGGGAGCAGGACGGCGGGACCGGCCAGCCTCAGCAGACCCTTGACGGCCGCCCGCGCCTGCGGGTCGCGCAGGGTGTCGGTGAGGCTCCGGGCGTCCTCGTCCCGCTCCCACACATGCGCCGCCACCAGGTCCAGTACGGCGTACAGGTCGCCGTCGACGCCGAGGTCGCCGGCGACCCAGGCACGGGCCAGGCCCAGTTCGCCCGGCTTCCACAGCAGCCGGCGCAGGGCCCTGCGGTTGCGTACCACGAGTACGGGGGCCTCCGGCGGCCCGGCCGTCGATCCGTCCCAGGCCCGCAGACGGACCGGGAGCGGGGCCCCTGACAACTGCTCGAACAGGGTCTTCAGCCGCGACGCGGCGTCCTGCATGGCGCACACCTCCGTGACAACAGATCCCGGAATGTCCAACGTCACGGTAATCACCCGCGGGGGCGTGCCGTATTCCCGCCGGAAGGTGTGTTTCCGGTGTGCGGGTGGGCGGGGCGTCTCGCGACCACGCACGAGCGCACCCGCCGACGCCGAAGGGCCCCCCGCACCACGGATGGCGGGAGGCCCTTCGAATGGGTCGACAGGTCAGGAGGCCTTGGCCTTTTCCCCGGTCTTGCTCGCGGCGGCGACCGGCGCGGGCTTGGCGGCCTCGTAGAACTCCTCGCGGGGAGTCTCGATCGCGCCGAGGGAGACGACCTCGCGCTTGAGGAACATCGCGAGGGTCCAGTCGGCGAAGACGCGGATCTTGCGGTTCCAGGTCGGCATCGCCAGACCGTGGTAGCCACGGTGCATGTACCAGGCGAGACGGCCCTTGAGCTTGATCTTCATCTTGCCCATGACGATCATCGCGACGCCCTTGTGCAGGCCGAGACCCGCCACCGCGCCCTTGTTGGAGTGCGCGTACTCCTTCTGCGGGAAGCCCCGCATGCCGGAGACCACGTTGTCGCCGAGGACCTTGGCCTGACGCAGCGCGTGCTGCGCGTTCGGCGGGCACCAGGCGTTCTCCACACCGGCCTTGCGGGCGGCGACGTCCGGGACCTGGGCGTTGTCGCCCGCGGCCCAGATGTAGTCGGTGCCGGTGACCTGGAGCGTCGGCTGGGCGTCGACGTGGCCACGCGGGCCGAGCGGCAGGCCGTAGCGCGAGAGGACCGGGTTCGGCTTGACGCCGGCGGTCCAGACGATCGTGTTGGAGTCGACCTCCAACCCGTTCTTCAGCACGACGTGGCCGTCGACGCAGGAGTCCATGGAGGTGTTGAGGTAGACCTCGACCCCACGGCCCTCCAGGTGCTCCTTGCCGTAACTGCCGAGCTTCGGGCCGACCTCGGGGAGGATCTTGTCCGCGGCGTCGACGAGCACGAAGCGCATGTCCTCGCGGGACACGTTCTTGTAGTACTTCGCGGCGTCGCGGGCCATGTCCTCGACCTCGCCGATGGTCTCCGCGCCGGCGAAGCCACCGCCCACGAAGACGAAGGTCAACGCCTTGCGGCGGACGTCCTCGTCGGTCGTGGAGTCGGCCTTGTCGAGCTGTTCGAGGACGTGGTTGCGCAGGCCGATGGCCTCCTCGATGCCCTTCATGCCGATGCCCTGTTCGGCGAGGCCGGGGATCGGGAAGGTGCGGGAGACCGCGCCGAGCGCGATCACCAGGTAGTCGAAGGGCAGCTCGTACGCCTCGCCGACCAGCGGCGCGACGGTGGCGACCTTGCGGTCCTGGTCGATGGTGGTGACCCGACCGGTGAGGACCTCCGCCTTCGGCAGCACGCGTCGCAGCGGGACGACGACGTGCCGGGGGGAGATGCTGCCGGCGGCGGCTTCGGGGAGGAAGGGCTGGTAGGTCATGTACGACCGGGGGTCGACGACCGTGACGGTCGCCTCGCCGTAGCGCATCTTCTTGAGGATGCGCCGAGCTGCGTACAGGCCTACGTACCCACCGCCTACTACGAGGATCCTGGGACGCTCCGTGGTGCTCATGCCATCGAGTATGTACCCGCCATACGGGGGTCGCTCGTGCGCCCCTTCACAAGCTTCCTCACCCCTTCTGCTACACTCCGCGACCCCTGTTTCCGGGACCATGGCCCACCAGGGGACCGACCGGGGGGTTTGACCGTTGTCAAGGCCGCGTGAACTGCCGTTCCGGCCGCTCGCAGGCTCTGGACCACCCTTCGGTTTCACCCGGACGAGACCCTCGCGAAAGGCCGCCGGGGACGCCTTGTTGACGCCTGGGACCCCCGGAACGCTCTGCGGAGCCTCAAAACATCGCTCAACAGGGGCGATTCTCTTGTGAAGAACTTCACGAAGTTTCTCGGCGGCGCATCGACGAGGGGTGCCGGAGCACCCCTCGGACGCGCTCATACGTTATCCGAACAGCTCAAGCGAGGCTACCGGCGAGTAGTAAACACTCCCTCACAGGAGCCCGCGGCCCGCCGGGAGAACCCCGGGGGCCACCCGCGAGCTACGCGACGGACCAGGCGATTCCGTCCAGAATGTCGTGTTCGCTCACCACGACCTCCCCCGCCCCGATCCGCTCCATGATCGACAGGAGGACGAGGGCGCCCGCCGCGATCACGTCCACCCGCCCGGGATGCATCGACGGGACGGCCTCCCGCTCGGCGTGCGTGGACCGCAGCAGCCACTCGGTGATCTCCTTGACCCGGTCGTACGGGATCCGGGAGTGGTGGATGGCCACCGAGTCGTACGCGGGCAGGTCCTGGGCGATCGCGGACAGGGTCGTGACCGAACCGGCGAGCCCGACGAGGGTGTGCGCCTCGCTCAGCGGCACGTCCCGCTCGGCGAGGTCGAGGGCCGCCTCGATGTCGGCGCGGATCGCGGCGATCTGCTTGGGCGCGGGAGGGTCGACGACCGCCCCGTCCCGGACGAGGTGCCGCTCGGTCAGCCGGACGCAGCCGATGTCCACGGAGCGGGCGCCGCGCACATGATCGTCCCCGACGACGAACTCGGTGGAGCCGCCGCCGATGTCCACGACCAGGTACGGCCTGGCGAGGTCGGCACGGCCCGTCAGCTCCTTGGTCGCGCCGGTGAAGGAGAACTCCGCCTCCGCGTCGCCGGAGATCACCTCGGGCTCGACGCCCAGGATGTCGAACACCCCGCGCACGAACTCGTCCCGGTTCTCGGCGTCCCGGGAGGCGGACGTGGCGACGAAACGGACCCGCTCGGCGCCCAGTTCCTTGATGACGGCCGCGTACTCACGGCAGGCCGCGAAGGTCCGCTCCAGCGCCTCGGGGGCCAGTCGACCCGTGCGGTCGACCCCCTGGCCCAGCCGCACGATGATCATGCGCCGGTCCAGCTCGACGAGTTCACCGGTGGCCGGGTCGGCGTCGGCGACGAGGAGCCGGATGGAGTTCGTACCGCAGTCGACGGCGGCGACCCGGGTCACTGGTCGTCCTCCTTCGAGGACTCCGACGCGGGCACCACGCACGGGCCCTTGGCCCACCACTCGGGGAGCATCTCGATGGCCTCGTCGCCCAGCGGGTTCACGCCGGGACCGGCGGCCAGCGAGTGCCCGACGAGGACGTGCAGGCACTTCACCCGGTCCGGCATGCCGCCGGCGCTCGGGAAGCCCTCCAGGACCTCGATCTCGTCGCGGCGGGCGATGTAGTCCTCGTGCGCGGCCCGGTAGGCGGCCGCCAGTTCGGGATCCGTCTCCAGCCGCCGCGTCATCTCCTTCATCACGCCGTTCGCCTCCAGCGTGCCGATCGCGGAGGCCGCGCGCGGGCACGTCAGGTAGTACGTCGTGGGGAAGGGCGTCCCGTCCGGCAGGCGCGGCGCCGTCTCGACGACGTCCGGCTGTCCGCAGGGGCAGCGGTGCGCGATGGCGCGCAGCCCGCGCGGCGGGCGCCCGAGCTGCTGCTGGAAGGCCTCGACGTCGGCGTCGGTCGGCTCGGTGCGCGGGGTGGGCGGCGGAGGGGTCTGCATAACCTGCTACTCAAGTCCTCGGTGTGGCTCATCGGTTGACGGTCACGAAGGTGGCCGTTCAGCTGTCGGCGGCGTCGGCCTTGTCGACCCCGTCCCAGACATTGGTGTACCAGGGACGGTCGGCCGCCCCCTGGGTCGTACGGGACTGCTTCGCCGCGTCCGGGTCGATCATCGTGTAACCGGTCTCGCCCGGCATCACATAGTGCAGCCGCTCCCGGATGCGCTGCTCGGCGTACGCGTCGTCCTGCCAGCGCGCCTTGAGGTCGCGCAACTCCTCGACCCGCTCGCGCGCCTCCTCGCGCTGCCGCTGCATGTCGGCGATCTCGGCGCGCTGGGAGACGTACTGCCTTATGGGATAGGCGAGCGCCACGATCATCGAGCAGAGGACGAGGGCGAGCAGCGCGGCCCGGCCGGTCAGCCGGGAGCGGCGGGCCTGGCGCTTGGTCTGGGAGCGGTAGACCCGGGCGGCCGTCTGCTCACCGAGCACCTTCAGCCGCGTCGCGGTGGAGAAACGGTCCCGGTCCCGGTCCTTCACGGCCATGTCCCGCTTCCCCTTCCGCTTCTGCCTTCTCCCACGCGCACGCGCGTACGTCCCCGCACACGGTACGGGACCGGTACGGGGACGTACGTACGACTGGCTCAGGCTGGGCCCTTAACGGGTCAGCCGACGGCTCAGCCCTTGAAGCGCGGGAAGGCGCTGCGGCCGGCGTAGACCGCGGCGTCGTCGAGGATCTCCTCGATGCGCAGCAGCTGGTTGTACTTGGCGACGCGGTCCGAACGGGCCGGGGCGCCGGTCTTGATCTGACCGCAGTTCACGGCGACGGCGAGGTCGGCGATGGTGACGTCCTCGGTCTCGCCGGAGCGGTGGGACATCATGCACTTGAAGCCGTTGCGCTGGGCCAGCTCGACGGCGTCCAGGGTCTCGGTCAGCGAACCGATCTGGTTGACCTTGACGAGCAGGGCGTTGGCGGAGCCCTCCTCGATGCCGCGGGCGAGGCGCTCGGGGTTGGTGACGAAGAGGTCGTCGCCGACGATCTGGACCTTGTCGCCCAGCTTCTCGGTGATGGTGTTCCAGCCGGCCCAGTCGTCCTCGAACAGCGGGTCCTCGATGGAGACGAGCGGGTACGACGCGACGAGGTCGGCGTAGTACTCCGTCATCTCGGCGGCGGAGCGCTCCTTGCCCTCGAAGGTGTAGACGCCGTCCTTGTAGAACTCGGAGGCGGCGACGTCCAGCGCGAGGGCGATCTGCTCGCCGGGGGTGTAACCGGCCTCCTTGATGGCCTCGAGGATGAGGTCGAGGGCGGCGCGGTTGGACTCCAGGTTCGGGGCGAAGCCGCCCTCGTCGCCGAGGCCGGTGGACAGGCCCTTGGTCTTCAGCACCTTCTTGAGGGTGTGGTAGACCTCGGCGCCCCAGCGCAGGGCCTCGGAGAAGGACTCCGCGCCGATGGGGGCGATCATGAACTCCTGGATGTCCACGTTGGAGTCGGCGTGCGAGCCGCCGTTCAGGATGTTCATCATCGGAACGGGCAGCAGGTGCGCGTTCGGGCCGCCCAGGTAGCGGAAGAGCGGGAGGTCGCTGGCCTCGGAGGCGGCGTGGGCGACGGCGAGGGAGACGCCGAGGATGGCGTTGGCGCCGAGGGAGCCCTTGTTGTCGGTGGCGTCCAGGTCGAACATCGCCTGGTCGATCAGGCGCTGCTCGGTGGCGTCGTAGCCGACGAGCTCCGGGCCGATCTGCTCGATCACGGCGAGGACGGCCTTCTCGACGCCCTTGCCGAGGTAGCGGTTGGGGTCACCGTCACGGAGCTCGATGGCTTCGAAGGCACCGGTGGAGGCGCCGGACGGAACGGCGGCACGACCCGTGCTGCCGTCGTCGAGGCCGACCTCGACCTCGACGGTGGGGTTGCCTCGCGAGTCGAGGATTTCCCGGGCTACGACGACGTCGATGGACGGCACGAGCATCTCCTTCATGGGATGTGACGCGGAACTGCGGGGCCCGCGGGCCTTGCGACTAGAGCCTAACCGCCCCGGGCTCGTCGGCAGCCGACCGACCGTCCCGTGGACAGACAGACCGTACCCATTGTTTCAGGCCGGAACAAAGGGGGGTGGGCCAGAAAGTGAACAGAAAGGCGGAGCGGCGCAGAAACGGCCGGGCTCGGGCGGGGTGACCGCGCATGAAAAAGCCCCGCCCCGGTGCGTACGGGGGAATGCGCACCGGGGCGGGGAGCTCGTGGGGACGGGGGGACGGCCCTCACGAGGTCTTCACTATGGAGGACACGGCTGTGAGCGGGCTGTGGTTCAGCCGGGAAGCGGCCCGATTTCTCGGCCCGGCCGAACCGGCCCCGCCTGCCTGGCCGTGGGGGACGGCCGTGGGGGCGGCAGGCGTGTGGCGACCGTCGCCGACGTCGCGGGTCAGCTCAGGTGGAGCTGCTGGCCCGGGTAGATGAAGTCGGCGTCGTCGATGATGTCCTTGTTCAGCTCGAAGAGCTTCTCCCAGCCGCCCTTGACGTTCTTCTTCGCGGCGATGGCGCTGAGGGTGTCGCCGGTGACGACCTTGTACTCGCCGTCGCCCTTCTTGACCTTCTTGCCGGTGGGGGTCTCCACGGTGGCGCGCTCGGAGGAGCGGGAGGCGCGGGTGTCCTCGGTGCTCTTCTTGGTGCTCTCCTGGGTGCTCTGCTGCGAGGAGCCGGAGTCCGAGGAGCCGGAGGAGGCGGCGGCACCGTCGTACGAGGCGCCGGACAGGCCCTTGCCGCAGACCGGCCAGGCACCCTTGCCCTGGCCCGCGAGGACCTTCTCGGCGATCGCGATCTGCTGGGCCTTGGTCGCCTGGTCGGCGGTGGAGGCGTACTGCGTACCGCCGTAGCCGGCCCAGGTGGAGGCGGAGAACTGCAGGCCGCCGTAGTAGCCGTTGCCGGTGTTGATGGACCAGTTGCCGCCGGACTCGCACTGGGCGACGGCGTCCCACTCGGAGGCGGTGGCGGCGGATGCGCTGCCGGCGGCCATCAGCGGGGCGGCGATGGCGGCGGCGCCGGTGACACCGGCGACGGCGATGGCGCGAGCGGCCTTGGACGGACGACGGTGCTTGCCCTTGCTGGAAAACAGCATGGAGAGATCCCCTCACCGACGCCTGCGAGGTGAGCTGTCGGGTTCGGGCCGGTTGAGTTGCCCGGCCGCGCACGCTCGCCTCTCGGCTCACGTCGCGCGGCTTCACCCCGAGCCGGTTCCGGACGTACGCCCCCGAAGGGCCGCAACCACCGGACCCGGCACTTACCTTGGGTCCCCCGCTCCTGCCTACGGCGCTTGACGCGACGACTGTTCCTTGCGGCCGTTGGCAGGATTCGGCGTACCGACCGCAGGGGCCCGCTGTGGCGAGCGGTCACGACCGTAAACACGTGATTGCCCGGATTTCAAAGACGATCAGGGGGCCTGTGATTCATCTCCCACCTAGATCAAAACGGGCATTCAGGGGCGAACAGTGACCTGAACTGTCGCTACTTTTCGCCCGTTTCGGCACCGACTTCGAGGGTCTGACCGGGAAGGATGAGGTCCGGGTCGGTTCCCACCGTGCCCTCGTTCTCGGCGTACAGCTCACGCCACCCGCCGGTCAGGTCGAGGGAGTTCGCGATCCGCGTCAGGCTGTCGCCCGCGCGGACGGTGTAGGCGCCGTCCGCGGACTCCCCCGCCCCGTCGCCGCCGCGGGAGGCGTGACGGCCGGAGGGGGTGGGGTCGGCGGGGCGTGAGCCGTCGGCCGCGTCCGTCCCGACCTCCGCGCCGGAGGCACTCTCGTCGGCGCTGGCGCCGCGATGACGACCGGTGCCGCCTTCGCCCTCGTCGACCGAAGAGCTGTCACTCTGTGTCGACTTGTCCGCTTTCGCACCCCCGGAGGCCGTGGAGCCGTCCGAGCCGGCCGTGCCGTCCGAGTCGGTGTCGGCACCCGTACCGGCCTTGGCCTTGGTGGACCCTTCGAAAGCCTCGGGAGTCGAGTCGCCCGACGTGTCGGAGTCGACCGAGTCGGCGGACTTGGCCGAGTCGGCCTCGTCGGCCTCGCCGGCGGAACCGGAAGATTCGGACGAATCGGAAGAGTTAGACGAACCAGATGAACTGGACGAGTCACCCGAATCCGTCGAGTCGCCCGCGACGCCCGTGTCCACGTCGGCGGAACCGGAGTCGCCCCCGAGGTTGTGGAGCAGACCACAGGTGGCCCAGACGCCGACACCCTGGTCGGCGAGCACCTTCTCCGCGACGGCTATCTGCTGCGAACGACTGGCCTGATCGGCGCTCGCCGCGTAGTCGAGGCCGCCGTACTTCTCCCAGTTCGCCTGGGTGAGCTGGAGGCCGCCGTAGCGTCCGTTCCCGGTGTCCGCGCTCCAGAAGCCGCCGCTCTCGCACTCCGCCACCTGGTCCCAGGTGGTTCCGTCGGCCGCGCTCGCGCCGGTGGCGCCGAGCAGGGGGATCGCGATGGCCGAGCCGGTCACTCCGGCCGCGACGAGGAGGGCGGGAGCCTGACGGGGGCGACGGTGTCGACCGTTCCCGGAGAGCATGCGGTTGCCTTTCACGCGACAGCGGTGACCGGTGCGAAGGGTGTGGGGTGACCCCTTCGCACTGACGTGTGAACGTAGCGGGAGTCGATCAGTTGTCACAAGTTAATGCAGCGCAGATCACGTGAAGATCACAGACTTGAGGGAGAGTCACTTTCCGTCGCGGAATGCGGTAGTGCTACGGGCTGCCCGGGTACTACTACGTACCGCTTACGAACCGCGTCACGAACGGCCCCCGGACCGCCCTTGCGGGGTGAATTCCACCGGAAGCGTGCGCAACCCCCGCATGATGAGCCCTCCGCGCCACCTCAAGTCGGCCGGATCCACCGCGAGTCGGAGGTCGGGGAGGCGGGTGAGGAGGGTCGCCAGCGCGGTCTGGCCTTCGAGACGGGCCAGCGGGGCGCCGAGACAGTAGTGGATGCCGTGGCCGTAGCCGAGGTGCTGGTTGTCACGGCGGGAGAGGTCGAGGGTGTCGGGGTCCCGGAAGCGGGCCGGGTCGCGGTCGGCCGCCGCGAGGACGACGAGGACGGGGTCGCCCGGGGCGATGTCCTGCCCGCCGACGGTGAGGGGCCGGGTCGCGAAGCGCCAGGTGGCGAGTTCCACGGGGCCGTCGTAGCGCAGGAGTTCCTCGACACCGGTTTCGAGCAGCGCCTTCTCCCCGGCGGCGAGGGATGCCTGGAGGCGGGTGCGCTGCTCGGGGTGGGTGAGCAGGGCGTAGGTGCCGTTCCCGATGAGGTTGACGGTCGTCTCGAAGCCGGCGAAGAGCAGGATGAACGCCATCGCCGCGGCCTCGTTCTCGGTGAGGTGCTCGCCGTGGTCGGAGGCGCGGATGAGCCCTGAGATGAGGTCCTCGCCGGGGGCGGGGTGCTCGGTGAGCCCTTCCCGTTTGCGGTGGATGAGGTCGGCGAGGTAGCCGCGCATCTTCTTGACCGAGCGCGCGACACCGCCCCTCGGGCCGCCGCCGTGCCGGATCATCATGCCCGCCCAGTCCCTGAAGTCGTCCTGGTCCTCACGGGGGACGCCGAGCAGGTCGCAGATGGCGTAGATGGGCAGGGGGAAGGCGAAGTCGTGGATGAGATCGGCTTCGCCCGTCGCCGCGAAACGTTCGATGAGCTGATCGGTCAACTCCTGTACCCGGGGGGCGAATTCGGCGACCCTGCGGGGCGTGAACGCCTTCGAGACGAGACGGCGCAGCCGCGTGTGGTCCGGCGGATCGATGTTGAGCAGATGGGTCATCAACTCGGCCTTGCGCTCACCGGGGATGCCGGTCTTCCCCTTGGCGTGGGCGGGCTCGTCGTGATGCGCGGGGTTCTTCGAGAGACGCGGGTCGGCGAGGGCCTGCTTGGCATCGTCGTAGCGCGTGACCAGCCAGGCCTCCACACCGCTGGGCAACCGGGTGCGGTGCACCGGGGCGTGCTCCCGGAGCCAGGCGTACGCCGGGTAGGGGTCGGTGGCGAACTCCCAGGTGAACAGGGAGGGGGCCGGGCTCGGGGAGGAGGGGCGGCCAGCTGCCGGCCGGGGAATGTGCATGAGGACGGTCTACTCAATCGTGGGATGGTCGGCTTGCGGCGCCCTGGGCCGTACGGGCAACGGTGATCGTGCGATCGGGGACGCCGGGTACGGCGCCCGGGGGCACCCTCGGCGGTAGCTGGGGGAGTGCGGGGCCCCCGCTCCACCGGAGTGATGGCTCCGGGCCTCCCGGGATCGGACCACGGACAGGAGTCGTGTCGCCGCCCCGGGGGGAGTACGCCGGGGACCTGGGGGTCTCGGCCAGAGCCTTCTTCGCATCGGGAAGGTCCGGCTCCGCCGCCGACGGCCCGTGCGCCGGTCCGTTCAGAACCCCAGCGCTCCTGGTCATGTCAGCCCTCGTCGAGTCCTTCCGCGGCTCGGATCGCGTCGCGGTAGGCGCGCGCCGCCGCTCTCAGGGCCGCTTCGGGGTCGGTGCCCTCGGCTTCGGCTCGGGCGGCGAGGGTGAGGAGTTCGTAGCCGATGTCCTGGCCCTGGGGCAGCGGGACGGCCAGGCCGGCGGTGCGGACGCGGGAGGAGAGTTTGGCGGCCAGGGCCAGGCCGGGCTGGCCCAGGGGGACGCCGTCGGTCACGGACTCCCGGCGTTTTTCTATGGCCTTCGTGCGGAGCCAGTGCGCCTTGACCTCCTCCGGGGTGGTGGCCGTTTCGTCGCCGAAGACGTGGGGGTGGCGGTGGATGAGCTTGGTGACGATGCCGGCGGCGACGTCGTCGATGGAGAAGGGGGTGTCGGGGTCGTCCTCGGCGATGCGGGCGTGGAAGACGACCTGGAGCAGGACGTCGCCCAGTTCCTCCCGGAGTTCGTCGCGGTCGCCCTCCTCGATGGCCTCGACGAGTTCGTACGCCTCCTCGATGCCGTACTTGGCGAGGCCCTTGTGGGTCTGCTGGGAGGACCACGGGCATGCGGCGCGGATGCGGTCCATGACCTGGACGAGGTCGAGCAGGCGCGCGCCGGGGAGGTCGTACGAGGCGGGGAGCAGCTCCAGGGACGGCATCCGGACGCGGCCCGAGCCGGCGAGGCGGGCGAGGCCGTCGGTGAGGCGGGGTTCGCCCTCGGCCGTGGCCACCACGATCACCGTGCGGTCGCCGGCGCAGGCGTCGACCAGGTCCTCGGCCGTCGGGGTCGCCCGCTCGACCGTGATGCCGGCCTCGCGCAGGTAGGGGAGCTGGGGGTGCGTCTCGTCCGCGCACAGGACGCGGTCCGCCCCGTGCAGTGCCTGCCAGGCGGGCCAGGACAGCAGGCCGGGCGCCACGCGATGGCTGGTGGTGAGCAGGACGACTCGGCCGGGGTCGGAGGACGACGTCCCGGGGGCCGTGGGGGCGGGGTCGCCGTCGGGGCGGTGTGCGTTCACCCCACGAACGTAACCCACGTCACCGACGACCCCCGAAGTTGTCCACAGGCCCTGTGGACAGAACGGACGGGACCGGACGGGACCGGTTCGGATCGGCGGTTACGCCGGCTCCTGCGACCCCGTTCCCGTGACGTCCTTCACCCAGGGTGTCTTGGCCTCCAGCAGGCCGACGCGGCCCGAGGCCTTGTCGACGCCCCAGCTGCCGTAACGGGGGTTGAGGTCGACGTCGAGTTTCTCGGAGGCCTCCGAGAGGGCCTTCCAGAAGATCGTGCCGCCCTCCTGGCTGTTCAGGTCGGCGCCGAGGGCGGTGGCGAGTTTCTGCACCTCGACATCGCTGCGGAGACTGTCCTCCAGCTGCTCGGGGGCGACGCTGTAGCGCTGCAGGTAGGCCGCTTCGAGGGCCTCGGCGCCGCCGGCCTCCTTCTCCAGGCCGGAACGGTACTGCTGGACCTCCTTGCGGGTGACGGTCACACCCGCGTCCTCCAGCGCCTGGTCGAGGACCTTCTCCAGGACCATGCCGTTCAGGGTGTTGCGGGTGAGGGCGCTGCTCTGGGCGACGACCTGCTGGTACTGGCTCTCGTCCGTGCTGGCGGCGCGCTGGGCGGCGCGCACGTCGTTCACCCGGTTCTCCAGTTGCGCGACGGTGATCCGGTCGTCGCCGACGACGGCCGCCGCGCCGGGATGCGCATCGCCCCCGCAGGCGGTGAGGAGCGGGGCCGCGGCGGTGATCGCGGCGGAGAGGAGGAGCGCGGTGCGACGGCGGCGGTGCAAGTGGGCCTCCCGAGGAGATTGTGCGGCGGTGCACAACGTCTTGCGGTGATCGATGGTAGGCAGTGGCCCTGCTCTCGGCCAGCCATTCGACCAACGATTCACGTCGACTTCGGGCACCGTCGCACCGGCAGCGTGCCACCACCGGCCCACGCGGGGCGTCGGGAGGCGCGGGTCGCCCGGTTCACCCCGGGATGCGCGGTCCGTCGGCGGGGTCAGCCCCGCATCTGGCCCAGCCACTGCAGCGTGCGCCGCACCTCGCCCGCCAGCGGATGGCCCGGTCCCCGCAGCCGTTCCACGTCGAGCAGCAGGCGGCCCAGGGTCTCGTGGGCGGCGCCGCGGTCGCCGAGGGCGAGGAGCAGGTGGCCTATGCGGCGGCGGACGTCGAGGGAGAGCTCGGGGTCGCCGCCGACGTACTGGTTCTCGTAGTACGGCAGCAGGGAGCGGTACTCGGCGAGGGCCGCGGCCGGTTCGCCGAGTTGTTCGAGGCACTGGGCGGAGTCGTAGCGGTAGCGCAGGGCCTGGGTGTCGGCCTGGCCAGCCTCGGCGGCGCGCTCGTCGGCGAGGCGGCGCAGCTCGGGCAGGGCGCGGCGGTACTGGCCGTCGTCCATGAGGGTGGCCGCGTACTGCTTGCGCAGGGTGCGGACGACGGGTGAGTGCTCGCCGTGCTGGGCGGCGGCGGCCGGGAGGATCGCGCCGAGGATGTCGACGGCCTGGGTGATGCGGCCCTCGCCGAGGAGCCGTTTGACCTCGTCGACGGCGCCCGCCACATCGGGCTTGTCCGCCGCGGGCGCCTGGTCGGGCGCGGCGGAGGGCTGTGGCGCGGGGATGCGGGCGCGGTCCGGCCAGGGGGCGTGCGGACGCAGGAAGGGGCGCGTGGGGTCGAGCGGGGAGCCGGTGGGCATACCGCGCGCGGGGAGCAGCGGGAGGAGCTGTTCGTAGGTCTCCTGTGCGGAGGACGGGCGGTGCTGCGGGTCCTTGGAGAGCAGCCGCAGGACCAGGGCCTCCAGGTTCTCGGGGACCTCGGGGCGCAGTCGGCGGACGGGGACCGGTGGCTCGTAGAGGTGGCGGTGGAGGACGCCGAGGGCTGTCGAGCCGGTGAACGGGACGTTCCCGCTGAGCAGTTCGTGCATCAGCACGCCGAGGGCGTACAGGTCGGTGTACGGGCCGACCGCGCCGCCCATGGCCTGCTCGGGGGCCATGTAGGCGGGGCTGCCGATGGGTGAACCGGTGTGGGTGAGGCGGGTGGTGTCGGTGTCCATGACGGAGGCGACGCCGAGGTCGAGCACGGTGACCGTGCCGTCCTGCTTGACCATGACGTTCCGCGGCTTGAGGTCGCGGTGGATGATCGGCACCGCGTGCACGGCGGAGAGCACGGCGCACAGCTGGGCGGCGACCGAGACGGTCCACTGCCACGGGTAGGGGTCGTGCTCGGCGAGGTGGTCGGCGAGGTCGGCCCCGTCGACGTACTGCATGACGAGGAAGAGCTCCTCGCCCTCGCTGCCCGCGTCGTGCACGGTCACCAGGCCGGGGTGGTCGACCTGGGCCGTGACGCGGCACTCGCGCACGAAGCGGCGGCGCAGTTCGTCGGCCTCCTGGCCGGCGACCTTGTCCGGGCGCAGCAGCTTCACCGCCACCCGCCGGTCGAGGCGCTGGTCGTAGGCCGTCCACACCTGGCCCATGCCGCCCTGTCCGATGATCGTGGACAGTTCGTAGCGACCGGTGATCAGGCGACCGGTCCCCTGCCCCTGGGTCACCTGTCTCCTTCGTGCTTGCGGAGATAGTCACTGAGCTCGTCGAGTTCGGCGCGCACCTGGTCGATACGGGCCGGCCCGGGACGCTGCGGGTCCGGGGCCGGCTGGTGCTGCGGCTGCTGCTGCACGGGCGGCTGCGGGACCGGCGGGGTGGGGGTGTAGGGCTGCGGGACCTGGACCGGCGGGTAGCTGTAGCCCGACTGCTGGGGGTTGTAGCCGGTCTGTCCCGAGTACACGGTGGTCTGGGCGTACGGCGAGGGCGGGGCCGTCCGGGAGCGGCTGGAGTGGCGTATGTCCGCTGCCAGGTAGTACGCGACGATCGCGACCAGGCCGCCGAGCAGCATCGACATGCCGACGTCGCCGCGCCAGGTGGTGAACTCCTCCTCGCCCGGGTCGGTGCCGATGATGTACAGCGTCGCGACGATGTGGACGATCGCGAGGGCGAACAGCCACCAGTCCAGGGTCCTGCGGGTCACCGAGGCGAGCCGCAGCAGGCACGCCCACGCGAGCAGGCCACAGCTCATGACCGCGACCACCACGAAGATCACACGGAGTGTGACCTGGCCCCCCTGATCGGGGCCGGGGGGCGGTGTCGGCGCGTAGCCGTGGCCTTGCATGGCTGCTCCTGAGGGCCTGGTGAGAGCGGACGTGCGATGTCGTCCCGAGGGTATCGGTCGACCACGACATGAGGTCCAGGGTTGTGGACAACCGTTGTAGTACCGCAGTGCTGGTCACGCCCGCCCCGGGCGGAGCGGTTCCGTCCGGTAGGCGTCGGGGTGGGAGCCGCGGGGGGAGTTGGCGGGTCCACGACCGGCTGCCGCCGGCTCAGTCCGGGGCGACGGTGCCGTCCGTCAGGCCGTCGTACATGCCGCGCACCAGGCGTTCGCCGAGCCGTCCGGCCCGGCGCAGGGCGTCCTCGAAGGCGGCGAGGGCACGGAAGCGTTCGCCGTAGCGGCGCTGCTGTTCCAGGGGCAGGCGGGGCAGTTGGAGGCGGCGGACGTCGAGCCGGGTCGCGGTGGAGGCGTAGCTGCTGGCCTGGCGGCTGTTGGCGGTGGAGCGCAGGAAACCGGCGACGAACCAGGCGTCGAGCGCTGCCGCGTCGGGGCGCAGCAGGGTGAGGTTGCGGCCGAGGGCGGCGCCCGCGGTCTCCTCGTCGATCACGCGCGCGATCCCGCCGCCGCCGAGGACGGGCACGACGACGTCGCCGGCCTCCACGAGCACGGCGGGCTCGCCCGTCTCCGGCAGCGTTCCCGAGGGTGCCGTGCCGGCCAGGACGTCGTGGTCGGTGAGCACGCGCGCGTGGGGGCCGTTCCCGCCGGTGCGCAGCACCAGGGCTCCCCCGCGCGCGAGTTCGCCGACCGTGGTGAGCGGCCAGCGCGCGGGCCGCGCCTCCTCGGCGAGCGGGGGCGTCAGGTCGGCGGCCAGCCGCAGGGTCTCGCCGAGGTGGTCGCGTACGGCGGTCAGCTCCGCGGCGCCGCCGCCCGCGGCCGGGGGCGGCAGATGCCGGGCGGGGGCCAGGTCCACGTCGTCGTCGAGCAGGTCGATGACCGGCAGCGAACGGCTGAGCCCCGGCCGTTCCGCGGTCTGGCCCGTCCGGTCGAAGGGCCGCCAGGCGTCGAGCACGGCGGTGCGCACCGCCGCCCAGTCGAACCCGCTCCGTCCCTCGGGCACGAGCCGCCCGGCGTCGACGAGCAGCAACTGCGGTGGCACCGACGCCCTGCCGGGCCTGCGCAGCACCCACAGGTGCAGCGGGATGCTGTACGGGGGTGCCGCGCCGACCGGCAGGGCGATCACGGCGCGCAGCGCGCCCCGGCGCAGCAGGTCGGCGCGGATCCGGCGCCCCGAGCGGCGGCTCGCGGCGGCCGGCGGCATCAGCAGCACGGCGGTGCCGCCGTCCTCCAGGCGGGCCAACGCGTGCTGCACCCAGGCGAGTTCGGACTCCGTACGGGCCGGGAAGCCGTACTCCCAGCGCGGGTCGTAGGCGAGTTCGTCGTGCCCCCAGTTGCGCTCGTTGAACGGCGGGTGGCACAGGACGGCCTCGGCCCTGAGGTCTTCGTAGGCGTCCGCGCGGAGGCTGTCGCCCGGGGCGGTGCGGACGGTGCTCCCGGTGCGCAGGGCGAGGCGGAGCGCGGTGAGGGCGGCCAGTTCGCCGGAGCTGTCCTGGCCGTACAGCTCCTGGTCGGGGCGGGTGGCGGCGGCGCGCAGGAGGGCGCCGGTGCCGCAGGCCGGGTCGAGCACCGAGCGGGCGGGCCCGGCGAGTTCGGCCATCAGCTCGGCGAGCTCGCCCGGAGTGAGCGTGTACTGGCGCGGGTTGGCGTCGAGGTGCCGGGCGAGGAGGAACTCGAAGGTCTGCCGTGCGCCCAGGTCGGCCGCGAGTTCGGTGGCGCCGCGCAGCAGTGGGATCGAGGGCAGGATCTCGGCGGGGCGCGGCCGGGGCACGGCGGGGCCACGGGCCGGGCCGAAGCGCGGGGTGAGGACCTCCCCCAGCGACTCGGACAGGATCGCGGCCAGTTCCCCGTCGTCGGGGACGGCGCTCAACTCCAGCCAGGTCAAGGGTCGTTCGCGGAGGAGGAGCAGGGCGCAGCCCGTGTGCACCAGGGCGGTGACGGGACCCTCCGGGTGACCGGTGACCTGCTGCCAGACGCGCTCCTTCAGGGGCACCTCGGCGAGCTTGCCCTGGTCGCGCAGCCACTCCTCGACCTCGCTGAGCGCGAAGGCCGGGCTGGTCTCGGTGCCGCCGACCGGTTTGGGGAAGTCGGCATGCCGACGGCGCCAGTTGCTGACGGCGGCGCGACCCACCCCGGCGAGCCGCGCGATGTCCGCGGCCGTGACCTCTGTCCCGTTCCCCTGCACGCGCCCGGCTCCCCTCGTACCTGGTGGTGTGACGTCGAGCATACCGACGCATGCAAGATCTACCCCTTCACGCCGTGTACAGACAAGGTTCCGTGAACCGTGTTGACTCGGTTCACAAGCTCTGCTGTGATTGACCCATCGAACGACCGGCCGCCCGATTCGGATGGTCACACGTTGGCTGCGCTGTGTACCGGCGCACGCCGCTCAGCACGGCTCACCGCTCATCGATTCCCAGGGGGGAACTCCCATGCGTCGCACCGCACTCGCCGCTCTCTGCATCGCCGCCGCGGCCACCCTGTCGCTCACCGGCTGTCTGCCCGGCGAGGACAAGGCCGACGGTCCCTTCGCGGGCCTGACCGGCGGCGAGATCGCCGACAAGGCCGTGAAGGCCACCTCGGACGCCGAATCGCTCCGCATGAAGGGCGAGATCCAGGACGACTCCGCCGGCGGCACGGTCCAGATGGACATGGCGATGAACAAGAAGGGCGACTGCGCCGGCACCATGAGCATGGGCGGCGAGGGCGAGGCCGAGCTGATCAAGGTCGGCGACACGCTCTACATGAAGTACGACGAGGCCTTCCTGCGCGCCCAGTCCAAGGACTCCTCCAAGGAGGAGGCCGACATGGTCGTCGACATGCTCGCCGGCAAGTGGACCAAGACGTCCGCGACCGCCGCGGACTCCAAGGACATCGCGAGCTTCTGCGACCTCGACACCGTCCTCGCCGACTTCGAGGACGTCGACTCCGGCGCCACGCGCGGCAAGACCGCCGAGGTCGACGGCACCCCCGCGATCACCCTCGAGGAGAAGGACGGCAAGGACAAGTACACCCTGTACGTCGCCACCGAGGGCAAGCCGTACCTGCTCCGGGTCGTCAGCAAGACCGCCGAGGAGCCCGGCGACCTGGTCTTCACCGACTACGACAAGCCGGTCCCGGCCAAGGCTCCCGAGGGCAAGGTCATCGACCTGGACGAGGACTTCAGCTGACGCACCTCCCACCGGGCGGCACCGCGACCGCCTCAGTCCGCGTGGAAGCGGGCCGGGGCCTTGGTCGGGTTGCCGCCCGTGGGCAGTTTCTGCTCGGGGCAGGTGGTCAGGACGCGCTTCATGGCGGACTGTTCGGCGGAGGTGACCCAGAGGTCGTACTTCGTCTTCACGGCGACCTGGGCGGCCACATAGGTGCAGCGGTAGGCCTTGTTGGGCGGGAGCCAGGTGGCCGTGTCACCGTCGCCCTTGCCGCGGTTGGTGCCGGAGTCGACCGCCAGGAGGTTGAGCGGGTCGTTGGCCAGGGCTATGCGCTTGCTGTCGTCCCACTGCTGGGCGCCCTTCTGCCACGCGTCGGAGAGGGCCACGATGTGGTCCACGTCGACCTTGCTGCGCCCCCGGACGTACGGCACGTCCTCCCCGGTGTACGGGTCCGGGTCGAGCATCCCGGAGACCACCGTGCAGTCGTCGGCCCGGAACTTCACGTCGTCCAGGTCGCGCTTGAGTATGTCGTCGCGGGTGCCGCAGCTGTTGGAGTCCGTGTCGGCCCAGGGACTGCCGAACTCACCGCGGTCGTAATTGGTCTTGGGCGCCCGCCCCTTGACGGTCAGCGCCTCCGCGGCGGCGAACGCGGCGCCGCCGCCACCCCCGCCGGGGCTCTCCCGCGGTCCGGCCGAGCCCTCCGCGTTGTCGAATTCGCAGCCGGTCGCGGCGACCAGCACCAGGGCGACGACGGCGACCCCACCCCTCAAACGCACCATGCGACACCCCTTCCTCTGCTCTGTGCACGCACGCGGTCCTGCGTGGGGTTCCCCGTCTCCCCTGCTCGACACCGTAGCCCCCGGGCACAAGAGAAGGTCGGTCAGCGTACGTCGGGACACCTGACGGCGATTCACCACCGAGGGCACCGGGGCCAGGCCGAAACACGACGTTGGGGAGCCGAAACCTCGAACAGAAATCGACTCGATCGAACATTCCGCGAGCCCGGTCCTCCCTGAGCATTCGACCGGCCGCACAGCCCCAGGTCGGCCAACTCGCCAGTATCGGCAGGACAATTCAGTACATTGCGGCGCTTGGATGACATCCGCGCGATTCAACACGTTCACACTCTTGACACGCATCTACCGCAAGCATTCTCATGCTGCACGTTGGTTTCAGCCAGCTTTTGGTCGTTCTCGTGCTGTCCTGTCGTGAATGGAACCCCCGATGCGTCGTGTCTGGCTCTTCCTGCTTGCCGTGCTGATAGGTCTCCTCCCGCAAACCCTTCTGATGGGCACCGCGCACGCGGCCACCGTCACCATCCCCAACGCCACCCAGTTCACGGACACCACAGGTGCCGTCGTGCACGCGCACGGTGGTGGCGTCATCAAGGTCGGCTCGTACTACTACTGGTTCGGGGAGAACCGCAACGAGGACAACTCATTCCGGTACGTGTCCGCGTACCGCTCGACCGATCTGAAGACCTGGGAGTTCCGGCGCCATGTCCTGACCCAGGCCAGCGACCCTGAGCTCGCCTCGGCCAACATCGAGCGCCCCAAGGTCATGTACAACGCGTCCACCGGCAAGTTCGTCATGTGGATGCACAAGGAGCTGGCCACCGACTACACCCAGGCCCGCGCTGCCGTCGCCGTCTCCGACACCGTCGACGGCGACTACACCTGGCAGGGCAGCTTCCGCCCGCTGGGCCACATGTCCCGCGACATCACCGTCTACACGGACGACGACGGCACCGGCTACATGATCTCGGCCGCGCGCGAGAACCGCGACCTGCACATCTACCGCCTCAGCCCCGACTACCTCACCGTCGAGACCCGTGTGCAGTTGCTCTGGCCCGGCCAGCTCCGCGAGGCCCCGGCACTGTTCAAGCGTAACGGCGTCTACTTCCTGCTCACCTCCGGCGCCACCGGCTGGCGGCCCAACCAGCAGATGTACGCGACCGCCTCCAGCATCACCGGCACCTGGAGCGCCCTGCAGAACGTCGGCGACGCCACCGCGTACGGCTCGCAGACCACGTTCGTCCTTCCCGTGCAGGGCAGCACGGGCACCGAGTACCTCTACATGGGCGACCGTTGGGGCAACTCCTTCAACCAGAACGTCAACGCCTCGAAGTACGTCTGGCTGCCGCTGGAGTTCCCCACCGACACCACGATGACCATGGACTGGTTCGCGCAGATCAACATCGACACCGCGGCCGGGAAGGTCGACGGCGTCGGCGGACCCTGGGAGACGATCACCGCCCGCCACAGCAACAAGTGCCTCGACGTCCCCAGCCGGTCCCAGGACGACGGCACCCAGATCACCCAGTACACCTGCAACGGCGGCATGAACCAGGCATGGTGGTTCAAGGACATGGGCAGCGGATACGTCCAGGTCGTCGCCCGGCACAGCGGCAAGTGCCTCGACGTGGCCAACAACTCCACCGCCGACGGCAATCCGATCATCCAATGGACCTGCGGCACCGGCAGCAACCAGCAGTGGCAGCTCCAGGACGCCGGTGACGGCTGGCTCCGCCTCGTCTCACGGCGCAGCGGCAAGTGCCTCGACGTGTTGGACAAGTCCACCGCCGACGGCGCCAAGCTCATCCAGTGGGGCTGCGGCAGCGGCACCAACCAGCAGTTCAAGCGCGGCGCCTGAGCACGCGCGCGGCCCTCACGTTCCTGCCCGCGGCCCCGACCGGACTTCTCCGGCCGGGGCCGCGGTACGGGACACCGGGTCGCTGCCGCAAGCGATCGCCGCCGGACGCCCGGCGGCGCCCGGCGAACGCCCTCAGGACCCCAGAATCGAAGCCAGGAACTCTCCGGTCCACCCCAGCAGATCCCGCCCGACCAACGGCTTCCCGCCCACCTTCGCCGTCTTCGGGCGCGGCACCAGCACCTGGTGCGCGGCCGGCTTGATGACGGTGCCCGGGTACAGCCGCTTCAGGCGCAGCTCCTGCGACTCCCGCAACTCCACCGGCGCGAAGCGGATGTTGGTGCCCTGGAGCACGATCTCGCCGACGCCGCAGGCACGGGCGAGCATGCGCAGCCCGGCCACCAGCAACAGGTTCTCCACCGGCTCGGGCAACTTGCCGTAGCGGTCGACGAGTTCCTCGCGTACGGAGGCGATGTCGGCCTCGGTGTTCACGGAGGCGATGGCCCGGTAGGCCTGCAGCCTCAGCCGCTCCCCCGGCGCGTAGTCGTGCGGGACGTGCGCGTCGACCGGCAGCTCGATCTTCACCTCGAGCGGCGGCTCCTCCTCGATCTCCCCGGTCTCCAGCTGACGCCGGTAATCCGCGACGGCCTCGCCGACCATCCGCACGTACAGGTCGAAGCCGACGCCCGCGATGTGGCCGGACTGCTCACCGCCCAGCAGGTTGCCCGCGCCCCGGATCTCCAGGTCCTTCATCGCCACGTACATGCCGGCGCCCATCTCCGTGTGCTGGGCGATGGTCGCGAGGCGCTCGTGGGCCGTCTCCGTCAGCGGCTTCTCCGGCGGGTACAGGAAGTACGCGTACCCCCGCTCCCGGCCCCGGCCCACCCGTCCCCTCAGCTGGTGCAGCTGCGACAGGCCGAAGGTGTCCCCGCGCTCCACGATCAGCGTGTTCGCGTTGGAGATGTCGATGCCCGACTCCACGATCGTGGTGGAGACGAGGACGTCGAACTTCTTCTCCCAGAAGTCGACGACGACCTGCTCCAGCGCCTGCTCCGACATCTGGCCGTGGGCGGTCGCGATCCGCGCCTCCGGGACGATCTCCCGCAGCCGGGCCGCCGCGCGGTCGATGGACTCCACGCGGTTGTGGATGTAGAAGACCTGGCCCTCGCGCAGGAGCTCCCTGCGGATCGCCGCGCCGATCTGCTTCTCCTCGTAGGGACCGACGAAGGTCAGGACCGGGTGGCGCTCCTCCGGAGGCGTCGTGATCGTCGACATCTCACGGATGCCCGTGACCGCCATCTCCAGCGTGCGAGGGATCGGCGTCGCGGACATCGTCAGCACGTCCACGTTGGCGCGCAGCTTCTTCAGCTGCTCCTTGTGCTCGACGCCGAAGCGCTGCTCCTCGTCGACGATGACCAGGCCCAGGTCCTTGAACTTGGTCTCGGAGGAGAACAGGCGGTGGGTGCCGATGACGATGTCGACCGCGCCCTCGCGCAGGCCCTCCAGGGTGCCCTTGGCCTCGGTGTCCGTCTGGAAGCGGGACAGGGCCCGGACGTTCACCGGGAACTGCGAGTACCGCTCGCTGAACGTGCCGAAGTGCTGCTGCACCAGGAGGGTGGTCGGGACGAGGACGGCGACCTGCTTGCCGTCCTGGACGGCCTTGAAGGCGGCCCGCACCGCGATCTCCGTCTTGCCGTAGCCGACGTCGCCGCAGATCAGGCGGTCCATCGGGACCGTCTTCTCCATGTCCTCCTTGACCTCGGCGATCGTCGTCAGCTGATCGGGCGTCTCGGCGTACGGGAAGGCGTCCTCCAGCTCCCGCTGCCAGGGCGTGTCCGCACCGAACGCGTGACCGGGTGCCGCCATCCGGGCGGAGTACAGCTTGATGAGGTCGGCGGCGATCTCCTTGACCGCCTTCTTCGCGCGCGCCTTGGTCTTCGTCCAGTCGGCGCCGCCGAGGCGGTGCAGGGTGGGCGCCTCGCCACCGACGTACTTGGTGATCTGCTCCAGCTGGTCGGTGGGGATGTACAGGCGGTCGCCGGGCTGGCCGCGCTTGGCGGGGGCGTACTCGACGACCAGGTACTCGCGGGTCGCGCCCTGCACGGTCCGCTGCACCATCTCGATGTAGCGGCCGACGCCGTGCTGCTCGTGGACGATGTAGTCGCCCGCCTCCAGGGTGAGCGGGTCGATGGTCTTTCGACGGCGGGCGGGCATCCGGGCGCCGTCCTTGCCGGCCGCCTTCTGGCCGGACAGGTCGGTCTCGGTGAGGACCGCGAGCTTGAGGGCGGGGTCGACGAAGCCGTAGTCGATCGAGCCGCACGCCACGTGCACGACCGACGGGGAGATCTCCCCCAGCTCGGCCTCCAGCCGGGCCGGGACGCCCTCGCCGCCGAGCACCTCCACCGTGCGGGCGGCCGGGCCGTGGGCCTCGGTCACGAACACCGTCCGCCAGCCGTCGGCCAGCCAGCCCTTGGTGTCGGCGAGCGCCTTCGCGGTGTCGCCGCGATAGCTCTCGGGGGCGTGCATGCCGAGCTTCAGGGTGTCCGCGTCGAGCTCTTCGTCGGCGGCGAACGGCGACACCGACCACCACATCATGTCCAGCTCACGGGCCCGGTCGCGGACGTCCGCGATCGACCACAGGGAGGCCGCGCCGACGTCGATGGGTGCCTCGCCGCCGCCGGCCGTGGCCGCCCAGGACGCCTGGAGGAACTCCTGCGAGGTGGTCACCAGGTCCGCCGCGCGCGTGCGCACCCGCTCCGGGTCGCACACGACCGCCATCGAGCCCTTCGGCAGGACGTCGATCAGCAGCTCCATGTCGTCGACGAGGACCGGGGCGAGCGACTCCATCCCCTCGACGGCGATGCCCTCGGCGATCTTGCCCAGGAGTTCACCCAGCTCGGGGTGGGCCTCGGCGAGGTCGCGGGCGCGGGCGCGCACATCGTCGGTGAGGAGGAGCTCACGGCAGGGCGGGGCCCACAGACCGTGCTCCGCCACCTCCAGCGATCTCTGGTCGGCGACCTTGAAGTACCGGATCTCCTCGACGTCGTCACCCCAGAACTCCACCCGGAGGGGGTGCTCCTCGGTGGGCGGGAAGACGTCCAGGATGCCGCCGCGCACGGCGAACTCGCCGCGCTTCTCGACCAGCTCGACCCGGGAGTACGCGGCTGCCGCCAGCGCCTCGACCGTACGGTTCAGATCGGCCGTCTCGCCGGTGCGCAGGGCGACCGGCTCCAGGTCACCGAGGCCCTTGACCTGCGGCTGGAGCACCGAACGGATCGGGGCGACCACCACCGACACCGGGCCGGTCTCCGGGTCGTCCGGGCGGGGATGGGTCAGGCGGCGCAGGACGGCGAGGCGGCGGCCGACGGTGTCACTGCGCGGGCTGAGGCGCTCGTGCGGCAGGGTCTCCCAGGCCGGGTACTCCGCGACGCCGTCCGGGGGCAGCAGGGAGCGCAGGGCCGCCGCCAGGTCCTCGGCCTCGCGGCCCGTCGCCGTCACGGCGAGTACGGGGCGGCCGGCGTCGCGGGCGAGGGCGGCCACGACGAAGGGGCGGGCCGCCGGGGGGCCCACCAGGTCGATGTGGGTGCGGTGGCCGTCGGACGCCGCCCTGATCGCTTCCGCGAGGGGGGCGTCCTTGACTACGGCGTCTAGCAGACCGTGGAGGCTCATTCGGGGCGTTTCCCGTCCGGGTGGGCAAGGTGGGGGCTGATGGGTCGGGGCTTGCGGTTCATAGCTGCGGTTCAAGGCTGCTGTTCGGAGCCGGCCGCGGGGCCGTGGCTGGGGCTGCTGGGGCAACACGAACGCCCGGACCTCGTGTGACGGGCCGGGGGTGTCCAGGGTACGACGCGCGGGGTGGGGGCCGTGGACGGGTTTGGTCTCGCCCCCGCCGCCCCTACCCGTCCCTTCCTCAAGGGGCTGCGCCCCTTCGACCCCCGGTGCGGGTCCGGTGGGGGCTGGTCGCGCAGTTCCCCGCGCCCCTGAAAGGCGGGGGCTGCGCCCCTCGCCTTTCAGGGGCGCCTAGTCTCTAGGGCACCCCCGTCCCCACCCGAACGTGAGCCCCCATGGTCCCGAGCGCCCCGTCGACGAATCCGTCGGCGCTCATACCCGGGCCGGCCGCGGCGTCCGTCCCGCCCGCTGCTCCCGGCCGCCGGTTCTCCCTCGCCGGCCGGGAGCCGTACGTGCTCGCGCTCGTGCTGTTCGTGGCGTACGCGGCGGTGTCGGTCGGGCGGTACCTGCGGATGGGGACCCGCTCGTACGACCTGGGCATCTACGAGCAGGCGGTGCGGGCGTACGCGCACCTCCAGGCACCGATCGTCGAGTTGAAGGGGCCGGGCTACAACGTCCTGGGGGACCACTTCAGCCCGGTCACCATGCTGCTGGCACCGTTCTACCGGGTCTTCCCCACCCCCGTGACGCTGCTGGTCGTCCAGGCCGCGCTGTTCGCGCTGTCGGCGGTCCCGGTGACCCGGGCGGCGACGTGGATGCTCGGGCGGGCCCGGGGAGTCGGGCTCGGGGTGGCGTACGGGCTGTCGTGGGGGCTGCAGAACGCCGTGGACTTCGACTTCCACGAGATCTGCTTCGCGGTCCCGCTGATCGCGTTCTCCCTGGAGGCGCTGCTGCGCCGGCGCTGGCGGGCGACGCTCCTCTGGGGACTGCCGCTGGTGCTGGTCAAGGAGGACCAGGGACTGACGCTCGCGGCGATAGCGGTGGTCGTCGCGCTCCGGGCCCGGCGGGAGGGGTCGTCCCGCGTGGTGCCGTACGCCGTCGGGGTCGCCTCGTTCGGCGCGGTCGCCACGCTGCTCACCTTCACCCTGGTCATCCCGGCCTTCAACACCGCCGGCGCCTCCGACTACCTGACCAAGGTCGGCGGCTCCGGCCCCCTCGACGGCCTGGACGTCAAGATCCGCACCGTTCTGTGGCTGCTGATCCCGACCAGCGGACTCCTCGCCCTGCGCTCCCCGGTCCTCGTCGCCGTACTGCCCACCCTGGGCTGGCGGTTCGTCTCCTCCGACGACAACTACTGGGGCACGGCCTGGCACTACAGCGCCGTCCTGATGCCGATCATCACCCTCGCGCTCGTCGACGCGCTCCCGGCCGCCCGGCACAGCTCCCGGCCGTGGCTGCGCTCGTACGCGATCCATCTGCCCACCGCCGTCCTCGCGGCGTCGCTCGCGCTGACGACCGCGCTGCCGCTGGGCACCCTGACCAAGGCGGACGCCTACCGGGTGCCGGCGGACGTCAGGGCCGTCGAGAAGCTGCTCGGCACCATCCCCGACGGGGCGACCGTCGAGTCCAACATCGGCCCCATCAGCCGGCTGACCTCCCGCTGCCGGGTCTTCTGGATCGGCCGCGCGAAGGGGCTCGCGCCCGACTACATCGTCTTCAACAACCGCTCGCGCTGGGTGAAGGACGTCCCCGGGTTCGCCCGTCAGCTGCACCCGCGCGACACATACACGCTGCGGGGCGTCATCCAGGGGTACGTGCTGCTGGAACGTACGTCCCCCGGCAGGTCCTGAGGGCGTCCGCGCGTACGTCCACCTGTGGGCGCCCGCCCGCCGGAACGGGTGGAGCCCGGCGCCCGGAAGCCTCCGCTTCCGGGCGCCGGGCTCTCCCCCGGTTCCCCCGTGTCCCCGTTCCCCCGTGTCCGGTGGCAGCCGGTGGCTACTCGGTGGCGATCGCGTTCAGGACGTTCATGCGGCCCGCCCGGAACGCCGGGACCAGCGCGGCGAACAGGCCCACGAAGGCCGAGCCGATGAAGACCCCGATGATCGTCGGCCACGGGATGTCGAGGACGTTCAGACCCTCCAGGGCGAGGAGCTGCTGCGCGGTGGCGCCCCAGCCCATGCCGAGCCCCAGGCCGAGGAACGCGCCGAAGAGGGCGATGACGACCGACTCCAGGCGGATCATCCGGCGCAGCTGGCGGCGGGAGAGGCCGATGGCACGCATCAGACCGATCTCGCGGGTCCGCTCGACGACCGACAGTGCCAGCGTGTTCACCACTCCCAGGATCGCGACGATGATCGCCAGGGCGAGCAGACCGTAGATCATGTTGAGGAGCTGGTCGATCTGGCCCTTCAGGGCCTCCTTGTAGTCGGTCTGGTCGCGGACCTCGTACTGCGGGTAGTCGTGCAGCGCGTCCTTGAGGGACTTGTACGCGGCCGCGTCCTGGCCCTCCTTCGCGGAGGCGAAGAGGAGCTGGTCGAGCGGCATCCTGTCGGCCGGAACGTACGTGGCCATCGTGTCGATGGAGGTGTACATCGCCCCGGCGTCGATGACGACGTCGCTGCTGGTGATGGCGCGGACGGTCAGATCGGCCGTGCGGCCGTCCTTGAAGTCGACGGCGATCTTCGAGCCGAGCTCGATGCCGTGGTCCTCCGCGAACTTCTCGTGGACGGACATCGAGTCGGGCTTGTAGGCGTCGGCCAGCTTGCCCGCGACGACCTCGGTGGCGAGGTCGGTGGCGTAGCTCGGGTCGGCGGCGGTGATCGCCGTCTCCTTGAGCGTCTTGCCGTCGGGGGTGGTGAAGTCGGCCTGGGTCCACTTGTACTCGGTGACGCTCTTGATGCCCTCGGCGGAGCGGGCGGCATCCACGGCCTGCGGGGTGATCAGCTGGCCGGTGTCGGACTGGATGATGAAGTCCGTGCCGACCGTCTTGTCGAGCTGCTCGGTGGCCGAGGCGACCATGGAGGAGCCGACGACGGAGAGACAGGCGACCAGGGCGAGGCCGATCATCAGGGCGGCGCCGGTGGCCCCCGTACGGCGGGGGTTGCGCAGCGCGTTGCGCTCGGCCATCCGGCCCACGGGGCCGAAGGCCCGCAGGACGACCGCGCCCAGCACCCGCACCACCGCGCCGGCGAGCAGCGGGCCGATGACGACGAAGCCGATGAGGGACAGGACGACCCCGCCACCGAGCCACATCGAACCCTCGCTCGCCTTGTCGGCGGTGGAGGCCAGGTACAGGCAGTAGCCGCCGGCGCCGGTCAGGAGCAGTCCGATCACGGCCCGTACGAGGCCGGCCTTGGCGTCCAGCGGGGCGCCGGCGTCACGCAGGGCGGCCATCGGGGAGACCTTGCCCGCGCGCCGGGCCGGCACGTACGCGGCGAGGACGGTGACGACGATGCCGAGGAGCAGACCGACCGCCGGGGTGGTCCAGGCGATGGTGAGGTCGTCGGTGGACAGGTTCATGCCGGTGGCGCTCATCAGCTTCATCAGGCCGATGGCGAGTCCGACACCGCCGGCGACCCCGAGGACCGAGCCGAACACGCCCAGGAGCAGGGCCTCGACGAGGACCGACCGGTTGACCTGGCTGCGGCTGGAGCCGATGGCCCGCATCAGGCCGATCTCGCGGGTCCGCTGGGCGACCAGCATCGAGAAGGTGTTGATGATCAGGAAGATGCCGACCAGGAAGGCGATCCCGGCGAAGCCGAGCATGGCGTACTTCATCACGCTCATGAACTCGCCGACGTCCTTGGCGTTGGCGTCCGCGATCTCCTTGGCGGTCTGCACCTTGTAGGCGCCGCCGAGTTCCGCGGAGACGTTCTTCTTCACCTGCGCGTCCGTGAAGCCGTCCGCGGCGGTGATGTTGACGTTGGTGTAGACGCCGGTCTCGCCGACGAGGGTCTTCTGCGCGGTCTCGGTGTCGAGGTAGAAGATCGCGGCGCCCGGGTTGGTGACCTGGAAGTCGGCGATACCGGAGATCTTCGCCTCGTGCGTGCCGACGGCGCTGATGACGCCGATCGGGTCGCCGAGCCCCAGGTCGTGCTTGTCGGCGGTGTCGGCGTCGACCATGATCTGGTCCGGTCCGCGCGGGGCGTTGCCGGAGGAGATCTTCATGGTGCGGGCGTCGTTGGCGTTCCAGTTGCCGACGATGGTCGGGGCGCCGCTGGTGGGCGAGAGGTTGTCCTTGTCGGCGTCGACGACCGTCACCGAGGTGGAGAAGACGGTGCCCTCGGCCGACTTCACGCCGTCCGCGCCACCCACCTTGTCCACGACCGACGCGGGCATGACCGGCGGCTTGCCGTTGTCGGACTGCGTCTCACCGCTGTCGGAGGCGCCCTTGGCGCTGACCGTGACGTCGGAGGAGGTGGCCGCGAACAGCTTGTCGAACGTCGTACCCATCGTGTCCGTGAAGACCAGGGTTCCCGTCACGAACGCCACCGACAGCAGGACCGCGATGGCGGAGAGCGCCATCCGTCCCTTGTGCGCGAAGAAGTTGCGCATCGAGGTCTTCATGACAGTCATGACGTACGCCCCCGGGCGTCGAAGTCCTTCATGCGGTCCAGCACGGCTTCGGCGGTCGGCTTGAACATCTCGTCGACGATGCGGCCGTCGGCCAGGTACAGCACCCGGTCCGCGTACGAGGCGGCCACCGGGTCGTGGGTGACCATCACGATGGTCTGGCCCAGCTCGTCGACCGACTTGCGCAGGAAGCCCAGCACCTCGGCGCCGGCCCGCGAGTCCAGGTTGCCCGTCGGCTCGTCACCGAAGATGATCTCCGGCCGCGCGGCGAGCGCACGGGCCACGGCGACGCGCTGCTGCTGGCCGCCGGAGAGCTGGGTCGGCCGGTGCTTGAGCCGGTCGCTCAGGCCGACGGTGTCGACGACCCGCCCCAGCCACTCCTTGTCCGGCTTCCGCCCCGCGATGTCCATGGGGAGGGTGATGTTCTCCAGGGCGTTCAGCGTCGGCAGCAGGTTGAACGCCTGGAAGATGAACCCGATCCGGTCCCGGCGCAGCCGCGTGAGCTTCTTGTCCTTGAGACCGGTGATCTCGGTGTCGTCGAGGTGGATCTGGCCCGACGTCACGGTGTCGAGTCCGGCGAGGCAGTGCATGAGGGTGGACTTGCCGGACCCCGAGGGGCCCATGATCGCGGTGAACTGACCCCGCGCGATGTCCACGTCCACGTGGTCGAGGGCGACGACGCGGGTCTCACCGGACCCGTACGCCTTCACGACCTGCCGCGCCCGCGCGGCAACGGCCGTAGTCCCTCCAGTACCCCCGTGCCTGGTGATGGTCACAGCCGATGTCACGGTATGTCTCCTAAGTCGGGCAGCGAATGGTTCCGTTGCTCAGTGGACGAGCCGTACGAAGCGAGATGCCGAGCCGTACGCGGTGCTGCGCTGCTGAGTCTGGTCCCCGGAAGGGGTCCGGCGCGCTGGTGCCCAGCGCAGTCTTCTGCTGGGGAAAACCCCACCCCCACCGCTCCGGTGCACCGCCCCCCAGCGGCGTAAAGCCAGGTTAAGGACGGAAGGCCTTCCGTCTCGTCCTCCGGCGGTACGAACCCGCCCCCGGCCGTAGTACGGAGGTACCCCTAGGGGTTCTCGCCCGCCGGGAGGAGACGGACTCGGGGTTCACCTCCTCCTTCCGGTGCGACCAGGCTGCACCCTGCCGTGGCGTCAGGGTCAATGGCATGGTGGTCGGCGGCAGATAGGTGCAAGGGGAAGGCATTCGGTGGACGAGAACCCGGTGGGCGGCGCCAGACCCGCGACACGCGAGGCGACACGGCACACCGGATCCGGCCGCCGAAGAGCGGTCACCGCCGCGCTGATGCTGGCGATGGGCCTGGCCGCGCTGGACGCCACCATCGTCTCGATCGCCGTACCGCAGATCGTCGCCGACCTCGGTGGCTTCTCCGTCTTCTCCTGGCTCTTCTCCGGCTATCTGCTCGCCGTCACCGTCACCCTCCCCGTCTACGGCAAGCTCTCCGACACCTTCGGCCGCAAGCCGGTCCTCGTCGCGGGCGCGGCCCTGTTCCTGCTGGGCTCGCTGCTGTGCGCGCTGGCCTGGAACATGGCCGCCCTGATCGCCTTCCGGATCGTCCAGGGCCTGGGCGGGGGCGCCCTCCAGGGCACGGTGCAGACGCTGGCGGCGGACCTGTATCCGCTGGCGGAGCGGCCCAGGATCCAGGCCAGACTGTCCACGGTGTGGGCGGTGTCGGCGGTGGCGGGCCCCGGAGTGGGCGGTGTCCTCGCCACGTACGCGGACTGGCGCTGGATCTTCCTCATCAACCTGCCGCTCGGCGCGGTGGCGTTATGGCTGCTGGTCCGTCATCTGCACGAGCCGCCCCGGGAGTCGACGGGCGGCCGGCCCCGTACCGACTGGGCGGGCGCCCTGACGATCCTCGCCTGCGGAGGGGCCCTGCTGATGGCGCTGGTGCAGGGCGGGGTGGCCTGGTCCTGGTTCTCCTGGCCCTCGCTGTGCCTGCTGGGCACGGGAGTCGCCCTGATCGGCGTCCTGGTGCTGATCGAGCGCCGGGCCGCCGAGCCGATCATCCCGGGCTGGGTGTGGCGCCGGCGCACGATCGCGGCGGTGAACCTGGCGCTCGGCGCGCTGGGCCTGCTGATGGTGGCGCCCACGGTCTTCCTGGCGACCTACGCGCAGTCGGTGCTGGGGCTGGCGCCGGTGGCCGCCGGTTTCGTCGTCTCCGTCTGGACGCTGACCTGGCCGTTGTCGGCGGCCCTCAGCCAGCACGTCTACCGCCGCATCGGCTTCCGCGACACGGCGATCCTCGGCATCACGGGTGCGGCGCTCGTCCTGTTCTCGTTCGCCTTCCTCCCCTACCCCGGCGAAGCCTGGCAACCGACGCTGCTGATGCTCCTGCTGGGCGCCGCGCTGGGGCTCTTCCAGCTCCCCCTGATCATCGGTGTGCAGTCGTCGGTGGAGTGGGAGGAGCGGGGCACCGCCACCGCCTCCATCCTCTTCTGCCGCCAGACCGGGCAGACCCTGGGCGCGGCGGCCTTCGGCGCGGTCGCGAACGGGGTCCTGGCGTCCCGGCTGGGCGGCTCGGGCGACCTCGACGCCGTGACCCACGACCTCGGCTCCGGCCCGGCGTCCGAACCGGTCCGCCGAGCGGTGGCGGACGCGGTCCACGCGGTGTACCTGGGGGCGGGGGGCGCGGCGGTGGTGGCGTTGCTGGTGCTGGTGCTGGTGGCGCCTCGGAGGTTTCCGGTGTTGAAGGGCTGAGCGCGGTGCGGGGCGGGCACGCCATGACGCGTACCCGCCCCGCACCTTTCACTTCCGGTCCGTTGTCCCGAACTCCCCGGTTATTCCGCTCCCTTTTCGAGATAGGGGGCGAGATCCTCCAGATAGTCCCGGTGCTCGACGTGAATTCGAGCGTCGGGAATGTCCCGGAGCGGAGTCAGGTCCGCGCCACCTGTCCGGTCGGCGGTGTCCAGCTCGGACAGGGCGTGGAGCTGAGCCTCCAGGCACGTCCGTGACTCCTCGAAGGACGCCATGAGCGCCAGTGTCTCGGCGATGACCCTTGCCTCCTTCGGGGAGTAGGAGTTCATCCAGTCCTCGACACGGTCACTGCCCCTCTCGCGTCGCCGTCCGTCGTCGCTGACCAGTTCCCTGATCAGCTCGGCCAGTCTTCTGTTGCCGATACCCATCGCGCTCTCTCCGATCAGTACGGCAGCTTGTGCTGACTGGGCCAGGGAATATGGGTCGCGTTCGCGGCGGCGGCATTGTAATTCTCACTGGCCGGCTTGTGGACATTCTTGTGGTAGAGCTTACCGGTGATGTCCTGGAACTGATTTCCGATCTGGATGCGGACGATGTCGCCCTTGGCCGCGTTGCTGCCGGCCGGGGCGCTGGGGTCCGAACTGTGCACTCGGAGACGTACCGTCTTGCCCGTCACCGGATCCGTCCACTTCCATTTGGCGCCCTTCGCGGCACCGCCCGGAATCTGCGTCCACTTCTCCGGAGTCGCGTTCTTGGGAACGATGCTGAGCGGATTGGCACCGCCCTGGA
The DNA here is from genome assembly GCF_031845845.1 of Streptomyces gottesmaniae. Classification (NCBI taxonomy): domain Bacteria; kingdom Bacillati; phylum Actinomycetota; class Actinomycetes; order Kitasatosporales; family Streptomycetaceae; genus Streptomyces; species Streptomyces gottesmaniae. The sequence continues at coordinate 80,198 of NZ_JAVRFJ010000030.1, read as the reverse complement.
GGTCCCACCCTCCGTCCTTGATCCGGGTAGCGGCCTTGGCCTGGGGCACGTCGCCCTTGGGTGCCTTCTTGCTGGTGGTCTTGAACAGCTTCTTCGCGAGCGACCTCAGGAAGCCGATGCCACCCGTGGCGAAGCCCGCCGCCTCGGCCGCCTTGTCCCCGGAGTCGAAGGCCTGCGAGTCGGTGTCCACGCCATGCTTCTCGACGAAGTCGTCGTACATGTCGGTGCCACCGCTGCAGTCCTCGAACCAGCACACGGGGCTGAAGTTGGACATGGCCTCGAAGCCCGACACCAGGTTGTGGCCGATGCCTCCCAGGCTGTCCTTGAACGAGCCCTCCGCACGCGGGTCCTCCGGCTCCACATTGGTGTTGCAGCCGGGCTTGTACGCCGGATACGTGGCGGAACAGTCCGTGCCGGTGCCGCCGCTGCTCGCGTAGTTGGCGCTGCCCATGGTGGACATACCGCCGGACTGCGCGGACGAAGCGGCCCGCCAGCGCAGGTAGTTGATCACCGCGACGATGATCCGGACGATGGCCCGGATCAGGGCGAAGATCGCGCCGAAGAACTTGCCGTCGGGGTCGGCGAAGGTGACGGGGTTGTTGTTGCTGTACGCGTAGCCGTTGATCTGCTGCGGATCGGTGACGTCGGCCACGGGGTCGACGCTGATGAACCGCCCGGTGGCCGGGTCGTACTCGCGTGCCCCGAGATGTGTGAGGCCGGTCGGGTCCTGGGTGCCTCCCACGAACCCCCGTTCACCCACCCATGACTTGGCCGCCGTTCCGCGGGCCTCGCCGAAGGGCGTCATGTGCCTGCGGGTGACGGCCTGGGTCGCGGCGTCGACCTGCACGCTCGCCGTGCCGTTGTGGTCGCCGGCGATCCAGGTGAGCCCCGCCGTCGTGCGGACCGCCACCGGCTGACCGCCGTGGCTGTAGTAGCGGGTGGCCTCGACCTTGCCGCTCGCCTTGTCGAGGCGCAGTTCGGTCTCACCCAGGTACAGCGTGGTACCGGTCTTGTCCCGGCGGACCAGTCGGTTGCCGCCGGCGTCGTTCAGGTACTCGGTGGTGGTGCCGTCGGCCTCGGTGACCTTGTCGAGCTTGCCCTCCGTGTTCCAGTCGAGTCGCTGGGTCTTCCCGCCCGTCGTACGGGTGACGGCGTTGCCCGACGGGTCGTAGGTGTAGCCGGACTCGGCGGTGACGGTTCCGGCCGAGTTCTTGGTCTCGGTCGAGGCCAGCGCGTGCGGACGCGGCTGGTCGGTCGTCTTGTACTGGTACGACGTCGTCTGCGACGTCAGGTGGTTGGTGACCGACTTGCGGTTGCCGGCCGTGTCGAAGGAGAACGACTGCCAGTACGCCGCCGGTCCGCCGACGTTGCTCTTGGTGGGAGCCGTGGCGCAGTCGGCGGTGGTGGTCCAGGCGGCCTTCAGCCGACGGTGGCCGTCGAAGGTGAAGCACTGCCGGTCACTGGGGCTGGTGGCCCTGTCCTCGACCTCCACCGGGTTTCCGGCGAGGTCGTAGCGGTAGTACACGTCCGAGTCCGTGCCGGAGTTGGTCTCGGAGACCACGCTCTGACGGGCCAGCCGCTTGGTGCCCGTCTCGTAACTCCGGTTGATCTCGGTCCAGTTCGCCGTGGACGACACGCCGAGTGTCACCCGGATCTGTTCGCCGGCCGGCAGGTAGTCCGTGTTCTGGACGATGCCGGTGAGGCCTTGGAGGGTGTCGGGCGACCCCTTCTCGGTGTAGCCGTACTCCAGGACCTCCTGGGCCAGACCGCCCATGGCGGGGATGGTGCGCTTCTTCTGTGTGCCGTCGAGGTTGAACTCGTTGGCGATCGTGTACACACCACTGGCACCGGCCAGGTCGCCCTCGGCCTTGCTGACCGTGTACTGCTCGCTCAGGACGCGGTAGACCTTGTCGTACTTGGCGTTGGTGGACGCGTAGACGTTGCCGGACTTGCCGCCCACGTACCGGATCGACGAGGTGAGCTGTCCCTTGGCGATGGAGTCGTACGTCCAGCGCGCCAGGTACTTGGCGTCGTCGGGGGTCGGCTTGCCGTCCACCACGGGGACCTTGCCGTCGAGCTTGCCCGTCGAACGGCCCAGTAGGTCATAGGTGTAGCCGATGGTCTTCTTCCGCGCGTCGGTGGTCGCGACGACCTGGTCGAGGTCGTTGTACTCGGAGGAGGTCGCTCCCGCGTCGGGGTCGCTCGCGCTGGTCTCACGGCCCAGGAAGTCGAAGCCGTACGTCCAGGTGTTGCCGTCGTCGTCCTTGACGCTGGTGAGCCGATCGGCGTGGTCGTATCCATAGGTGAGCCGGGTGAAGCCGCCGCCGGCCGTGTTGCCGTCGTACTCCAGCTTCTCCACGAGCCGGCCGCGGGCGTCCACCCGCTGCCGTACGGCCGACGCGCCGACGGGCGGCTCGACGACGGTGGTGTCGCCCATGTAGGTGTGCTTGGTGCGGGAGAACTCCTTGTCGTTGACGAGGATCTTCTCCACCACGGGCCGACCCGCTCCGTCGTACTCGACCGCGGTCCCGGCCGGTGCGGCGGTCAGCAGATCGGCCAGCGCTCCGGAGGGCGCCTTGGTGTCCACGTAGTCGGAGACGGCCGAGACCTCCAGGCCGCGGGTGTCGTACTTCGTCTCGGTGATCACCCGGCCCGCCCCTGTCGCGGCGGGCGTCTGGGTCTGCCGCAGACGCAGCAGCGAGTCGTAGATGGCGTAACGGGTGTCGTAGGTCTTGCCGTCGTTGCGCAGCGCCTTGGTCGCGACCCAGGACGCGGCGGTGTTCTGGACCTTGTACTCGAATTTCTGGTTCGGTGCCTGGTCGGCGGACCGGTTGCGGTCGGCGAGCCAGACGTCGGTGAGGCGGCCGAGGGAGTCGTAGGCCATCTCGGTCCGATTGCCGTTCGGGTCGGTGGTGGAGAGGTTCACCCCCCACTCCGGCGCGAGGTCCGTGGTGACCGTGTGGTCCAGCGCGTTGGTCTCGACCGTCCTCGTGAGCGGTCCGCCGGTCGCCGGGGTGTACTCGGTGTGCTTCATCCTGGTGCCGTTGGTGTCCCAGGTGTCGGTCACCCGTCCCAGGGCGTCGTGCTTGCTGGTCGTGACCGTCTGGAGCACGGCGGAACCGTCGGCCTTGTAGCCCGTGACGCGCTCCTCGCGTGTCGGGAGGCCCTTCGTCGGGGCCTTGCCGTGGGCCTGGTCGTCGTAGGAGGTGCGGACGTCCGAGATCACATCGGTCGTCTTCGGATCGTTCGTCCGCTTCGGTGTCGCGTCGCAGCCCGTGGAGACCTTCTCCACCCGCTTGGGCAGCGACAGGATCCACGCCGTGTCGTTGACGGCGTACTCCGTGACGACACAGTCCTTCTCGCCCGCCGCGTCGGTCTCCTCCTTCAGGGCGAGACCGCTCGTCGGGTCGTACGTCGTCGACTTGGTGGAGGTCAGCGTGGTGCCGCCGGTCACCGGGGTGCGGGTGACGGTGGAGGCGGTGCGGACCATGTACGCGTTGACCGTGCCGTAGGAGTGCTTGTCCGTGGCGGTCGTGCGGGACCAGGGGGTGTTGATCGTGCCGCTGGTCTCCGCGCCGTCGACGCCGTTGTACGTGATCTGCTCGCGGGCCTGGCCGGCGAACTGCTCGGAGTCCGTCACCGCCTTGCCCGTGGAGTCGGTGACCGTCTCCTTGCGGGTGGTGTCACCGGACTGCTTGTCGCCGTCCATGCCCCGGTAGTAGAGGGTCGTCGACTTCGAGCGGGTGCCGGAGGGCTCGCCGGTGGTCGTGGTGACCTTCTGGTAGCCGCGCCAGATGTTCCAGGTGCGGTACTTGGCCTGGGTGATGGGCGACTCGTCGTCGTACGCCCACGCGCCGCCGCCGCTGTAGGTGTAGTCCGTCTGCTTCAGCGGGGCGCCGCCGTAGGGGTCGGACTCGGTGACCTGGGTGACGACGTACTTGTGGAAGAAGTCGGTGCGCGGCTTGGGGTCGGTGCCCGGCGTCGGGTTGGACGGCGGGATCCACTTGACCGGGTAGCAGCGGCGGGTGTTGGAGTCGAGGTCGGACGGGACGTCGCTGCCGGCGACGCAGTCCTCCTTGGAGTAGTTGACGGTGAGCTTGGAGCCGGTCTCCGACAGGACCGTACGGACGCGCCACTTGATGAAGGGGGCGACGTCGTCACCGGTGCGGTCGACCCGGTTGTGCAGCTGGATGCCGCTGAAGGTGACCGCGGGCAGGGAGGCGTCGGTGCCCGCCTTGCCGGTGCGCTTGATGGAGTCCAGCCACAGGCCGGCGTCCGAGCCGTCGCCCGGGTCGGGGAAGGTCTGCCCGAGGTGCCAGGCGTTGACGGCGCGGTAGTCGGTCTCGGCGCTGCCGGCACCGTCGTACACCTGGGTGGTGACGTCGGTCAGGCGCTTGCGGGTGAAGAACGCCGGGCTGGGCTGGTCGGTGCAGGGCTTGTCGGCGGCGCAGATCTGGTCGAACGGGACGTCCGGCCAGGCGTTGCGGTTGGCGGAGGTGAGCGAACCGCAGGTCTCGCCGCCGGAGACGGGCAGGCAGCGTTCGGCGACGGTGAACTTCACGCGGGCCGCGGCGGGCTGGGTGGTGGAGAAGACGGTGTCGGTGCGCTGGCCGTAATCGATGCGCTTGAGCCAGCCGCCGCGGACGTACTCGGTGCCGTTGCCGGTGGTGCCGTTCTTGGCGTAGTGGTTGAGCTCCTTGTCGTACCAGTACGTCATGACGTTGCCGTGGGGGTCCACGACGTAGTCGAGGTTCCACCGCCAGGCCTGGGTCTTGGCGCGGCCGGAGAAGGAGTCGCCGGAGGAGTACCCGGGCTCGCCGGAGTCGTCGCCGAAGACCGGCAGCGTCCACACCGAGTTGGTCTCCGGCTTGCCCGAACTCCAGCCGGGCAGCCGGTTCTTGCCGAAGACGTACTGGGTGCCGTCGGTCGAGGTGACCGTCCAGAACTCGCCCTTGTCCCCCTTCTCCCCGGTGTCACCGTCGTCGCCGTTGACGGCGCCGGTGTCGTGGACGACCCGCTCGCCGTCGTCGCTCTTGGGCCGCCACTTGCCGTCGGAGCCCTTGACCAGGGGCGTCGACTTGCCGTTGAGGACGAGGGAGGCGTTGTCCTCCTTCCAGCACTGGTCGTACTTCTTGTCCTGCCCGTCGTCCTCGCAACTGCCGTACGCCCGCTCGACGTACGACGTCGACAGGTCGAAGCCCTCGCCGATCCAGGACGACTGCGCGCTGGTGGAGGAGGTGCGGCCGTCCACGCTCTGCGCGGAGTAGCCGATGGACAGGTTGGGCGCCGGGCCCGCCGGGGACGGCGGGGTCTCCAGGGGGTAGTTCCAGGTGAAGTCACCGTTGGAACCGCCGGCCGACCAGGTGGAGGAGGACGCCAGCGGCGTGGCCTCGTAGGTGCCCTGGTCGGAGCCGGCCGCTGCGGACAGCGCCATCACCATGGCGGCGGGCCGGGCCTTGGCCGTCTTGGCCTTGGGCGGGGTGACCTGGGCGGTCACGGTCTCCGCCTCGGCGTCGTTCTCGGACGCCACCGGGGTCGTCCTACGGCACTCGGCCTTGTCCGGCGTCGTCAGCGCGCACGCGGGGAGCTGGACGAGACGCAGGCGGGAGGACCAGTTGCCGCTGTAGGCGTCGGCGAAGGAGCTGTAGTCGACCGTGGTGGCGGTCCTGGCCCCGTCGCCGCCGGAGAGGGTGAACACCAGGCCGTCGATGCCGAGCCGGCCTGTGGCCTTGCGGCCGAGGACGCGCACCTCGGGCACGGTGCTCGCCTCGGCTGCCTTGGCCGTCTTGGCCGTCATCGCCGTGGTGGCCGTCTTGGCCGTCTTGGCCGGGTTCACCGTGTTCGCCGTGGCGGCTGTCTTGGTCGCCTTCACCGCCTTCGACGGCTTGACCGTCACGGCCGACGCGTCCGGCCACGTCACCTTCGCGCGGGCCTTGGCGAGCGTCTCGCGCGCGGCGGCCACGGTCGGGTCCTTGACCTTGGTGACCTTCGGGTCGAAGGGCCGGGCCTTGCCGTACTTGGCCTTCTGCAGGGCGCTGTGGTCGCGGTCGTCGTCGGCGGCGAGCGCCGGTGCGGCGCTGAGCAGCGTGGCGACGATCGCCGTGGACACGGGCAGCACGACGGACGCCAGCCGGCGTCGGCCCGCTCTGCTCCATGCCCAGCTTTTGGGCAGCAGTGAGCTGTTCCTGGACAACACGTGGGGAGTTCTCCCGGATCGTGGGACGAGGGTGTGCCGGGCGCACGGCCCGGCACACCGCTGGAAGAGGAAGGAAGGGGGTCGGCTACTCGATCGGCACCGGCGGCTCGTCCACCGTCGCCAGCTGTGTGATCTCCGCGTCGGACAGCACGCCGGCGTAGACCCGCAGGTCGTCGAGGCGGCCGGGCAGCGGGTTGCCCCATTCGCCGTTGTCGTGGCGGCGCGAACCGCCGACCATCAGGGGCCCGGCGGGCTGGTAGGTGTCCTCGCTGAGCACACCGTCCTCGTCGCCCTGCCTCTGCCCGGAGACATACAGCTTGATGGAGCTGTTCACCGAGTCGAAGACGGCGACGACGTGCACCCAGCCGCCGGGCGCGTTGACCTCGTCGGAGGTGACCGTGGCGGCCGGGCCGAGCAGGACGTCCGTCTCGTAGCGGCCGAAGTTCCAGTCGCCGACGCTCTGGCCCTCCGGCTGCCGGTACCAGAGGCGGAAGGAGTTCCGTTCGGCGCCCGGGTGGGAGAAGACGGTCGGCGAGTGGGCGATGGTGGTGTTCTCCAGCCGCGACTGGGCGGCCAGGTCGACCCAGCCGGCCAGGGTGTAGCTGCCGGACTCGTCCAGGGAGACGGGCGAGGTGGCCCGGGAGTACTGGGCGGCGTCGAGCTCCAGGACGCTGCCGTGGGCGGGGTCGTCGGTGGTGGCGAAGGCCGCGCCCTGTTCGAGGGTCAGGCCGTGCCCCCGGCCGGTGGCGTCGGCGGCGACGGTGCCGGAGGTCTCGTCGAAGCCCCAGTTGGCGAGCAGCGCGGGCTGTGTCTGCCCGGTGGCCGGGTTCTCGGCGTTGGCGATCGCGCCCATCTCGTTGTCGAAGACCACCCGGTTCCAGACCTGGATGTGGTCGAGGTCGCCCTCGAACCACGACGAGTACCGGCCGCTCGCCTTCATCCGGCCGACCTCGAAGGTGCCCTTGGCCGCCCAGGGGGTGGTGAACTCGGTGGCCGCCTGGAGCTGTCCGTTGACGTAGAGCCTGATCTGCTTCTTGTTGTGGTCGTAGACGCCCATGACATGGGTCCACGCGCCCACCACGGGCGGCTTCTTGGACTGGGCGCGCACGATCGTCGGCTCGTCGGCGTCGGTGGCGTACCGGTTGAAGACCCAGCGGTCCAGCGACTGCGAGAAGTACAGCTGGAAGGCGCCCGCGCGGGTGCCGCTCTGGGTGGCCACGGTGGAGATGTGGTCCTTGGAGGTCAGCCGCACCCAGCCGCCGACGGCGAAGCTGTTGGTGGTGTCGAGCACGGTGGAGGCGGTGACACCGCCCTGTCCGCTGACGCCCGCGGTGCGCAGAGCGCCGCCGAGGCGGGCCTTGTCCGTCCAGGTCGTCGACGTCAGGCTGAGCGTGCGGTTGTGGCCGGAGGAGTCCGCGGCGGTCGTACCGCTGCCCTCGTCGAACTTCCAGCTCGCGACCGGGTCGGAGCCCTTGGCCACCCGGAACTGGTAGTCGGCGTGCGGGCTGGCGTTGCCCGCCCCGTCGTAGGTCTGCACGCGCAGGGTGTTGGTGAGCCGCTTGTCGGGCGCGGCCTCGATCTCGTACGCGGGGGTGTTGGCGGTGAACGACTTGCTGCCGAGCTTCACGCCGTTGAGCCACCAGTCGTAGCGGCGGACGTCGCCGGCGCCGCCCTCGATCTTGAAGCCGGCGGTCATGCCGACGCTGCCCTGCTCCGGGTCGGCGGCGTCACAACTGGTGCCCGCGCACTCCTTGTAGACGGTCGAGGAGACCTTCGGCAGCAGCGGGCCCTTGGAGTCCACCGTGAAGTAGCAGTAGCCCGACCACGGCCCGTAGAGGGAGTGGGTGTCGCCCTTCCAGGTGTACTTGTACTCGGTGCGGGCCCGGAACTTGTACGTGACCTTCTCGTCCAGGGTCGCGGTGACGGAGGTGCCGGCCGTGCCGCTGTCCGTCCAGGTGGTCGGCCTCAGCGAGGTCGCCGTGGTCGCGCTGCCCTTGTAGAGCTCGAAGTGGGGGCGCAGCGAGGCGTTGGAGGCGTCGCTCGACGTGGGCGTCGCGGTCAGCCGGGGCGTGGCGTCCCGGATCTGCGCGGGTGCCGTGGAGGCCGAGCAGGCGATCTTCGGGTCGGACATCTTCACCGAGGACGGCTTGCTGTCCGGCGGGGTGACGTAGGTGATGGACAGCCGGGGCTTGCGTGCGGACGTGGCCTCCGGGTCCAGCGGTGACATGAACTGCTTCCAGGCGATCGGGTCGCCCTCGTCGGCCCGCAGACCGAGCGTGGTCAGCGTGTCCTTCGCCTTCGCGGTGTGCGCGACGGCGGCGGTGGCGTCGAACTCGATGTCACCGTCCTTGCAGTCCGCGGAGTGGCCCTTGGCCGCGGAGACCGTGTCGACCTTCGCGTGCCATTTGAGCGACCTGTCCTGCGAGTTCCAGGTGGTGGACGAGGAGATCGGGCTCGTGCGGTACAGGTGGACGTCGCGCTTGTCGCAGTTCGCCGACCAGATCGCGTACGCCGTGAAGGTGGCGTCGAGGATCTTCTTGCCGGCCACCCTGCGGGTGTCGAACTGGAACAGCGAGCGGGACTTCTTGTTGTCCACGTACGCGTCGTAGCCCACGCCGAGGGCGTGCTTGGTCTTCCAGAAGCTGGTGCCCGGCGAGTCCGACCACAGCGCGGTCCAGCCCGTCAGGGTCGCCTTGACCGCGGGCGGGTCGATGACCACCGGGTAGGTGGTGTCCCGGTCGGTCAGGAAGTCCTGGTCCGGGACGACGGTCAGGGTGTCGTCGGTGACCGCCGTGTCCATGACGGCCGTACGGGAGGTGGCGTCGGCGCTGAGGGAGTCGGCGACGGCGTCGGTGCCGAGGGAGTGGGCGCCGTCCTCGGCGGCGGAGCCCGACAACGATGCCGACCGGACCGACGAGGCCTTCTTCGCCGGGGTGTCCGCCGAGGGCTCGTCCCCGGTGCCCGAGGGCTCGTCCCCGGTGCCCGCGTCCCACATCAGCGCCGAGCCGCTGGAGACGACCGCGTGCCCCGAGGCGTCCACGAACGAGGCCGCGCCGGTGTCGTCCGTGCGTACGGAGAGCCCCTCGGTCTCGACGGGGAAGCTCACCTTCCGCAGGGCCGGGTCGGCGGCGGCCTCGCGGCTGTGGACCACCAGGTGGTAGGTGAAGCCGTCCGGGTGGGCCTGCACGGCGAGGTCCACGTCGGGGAGCACCGACCGGTACACCGCCGACGAGCCGTCGACCTCCGGTTCCGGCAGCGCCCACGGCGACGACACCGCGTACTCCTTGCCCGCCAGCACCATCCGGGCGAGCGGTTCGTCGGTGCCGCCGCCGGAGAAGCGGATGTCCTCGGCGGCGCGCGGCGCCAGGCCGCCGTCCGGGCGGGCGACGAGCGTCGTGTCGATGTCCGTCCACGCGCCGTCCTTGCGGACGCGTTCGGGCGAGGTCGCCGTCTCGGCGGTGAAGGTCCCGTCCGGATGGGCGACGACCCGGCTGGTCGAGGACGTCAACGCGTCGACGACGACGGGCTTTCGGGACGCGACGGCCCGTGCGGAGGCGCGTGCCTCGGCCGTGGCGGCCGGCAGCTCGTCGTCCTCCCAGAAGTCCTTGCCCCGTGCCCCGTCGTCGGCCGTGCGGCCGGTGTTCCCCGTGTCCCTGTCCGTGCCCGCCGCCTGCACCGGTGCGGCTTGTAGGCCGCCGGCCAGCACGAGCACCGCGGAAGCGACGGTCATCGCTCCGCGCATGGCTCGACTGCGACTGTGTGGTCGCACTCTTCCCCCCGCTTTTTTATTTTTGGTCGTGCACTTGGTCGAAGGGGAGGGTAACCAGTGTCGTTTTGCTGACCAAGTGGCGATCGGTGAGGCACATCTCACACGGTGCGCACAGCAACTCCACAAGCCCCTTCTGACCCTCGTTCAAAAACCTGAGTTAATCCGGGTAACACCCCAGGTCAGCGCCGGATCCTCCAAGTAAGCGCATACCGACCGATCAGTTTGTCGAAAAGCTCGCGCTCCGCCGAACCCACGAGTAGCGTTCACGCCCGCCCCCCTCCCTGCGGTCCGCACCCGGACCCGAGCCGCGCAAGGAGACCACGGGATGACCGACGCGTTCTCGTCACCCCCGCACCAACCCCCGTACACACCGCACACCTCGTCCCCCTCGTACCAGACCTACCCCTGGGCCCGCCGGGAACCGGAACCGCAGCCGAACCCGGCCGCCCCTCGCCACCCCTCCCTCGGCCACCACAGCGACCTGCGGGTGCTGCGCGGCGCGTACCGCTGGCAGCGGCGGGTGGCGACCCTGACGGCCCTCGGCTACTTCGTGCTGTTCCTGCTCCTGTCCGCCTTCGCCCCGTCGTTCATGACGAGCGAGGTCAGCGGCGGACTCTCCATGGGCCTGCTGCTCGGCCTCCTCCAGGTACCGGTGACCTGCCTCGCCATCTGGCTCTACGAGCACACCGCGCGCGTGCGCGTCGACCCGCTGGCCGACCGCATCCGCGACCTCGCGGCGGTCGACGCGAGGCGGGGGACGGTTCGATGAGCGTCACCGCCACCACCGCCCTCACCGCCGGCGCCCCCTCGACCACGGCCGCGGGCGGACTCGCCGAGTTCAGCGGGTCGGCACAGGCCATGTCCCTCGTCGGCTTCACGGCGGTCGCCACCATCACGCTCCTGCTGTGCGTGATGACGGGCCCCGACCGGGACGACCTCGACGAGTTCTACACCGGCTACGGCTCGCTCTCCCCCATGCGCAACGGCCTCGCCATCGCCGGCGACTACATCTCCGCGGCGACCGTGCTGGGCACCGGCGGAGTGATCGCCCTCTTCGGCTACGACGGTGTCGTCCTCGCCCTGAGCACGGCCCTGTCCCTGATGCTGCTGATGTTCCTGCTGGCCGAACCCCTGCGCAACGCGGGCAGGTTCACGATGGGCGACGCGCTGGCCCGGCGGATGCCCGGCCGGTCCGTACGCATCGTCGCCTGCGTCGTCACGATCGCCGCGCTGATGCCGATGATGCTGGTACAGCTCGCGGGCACCGGCGACCTGCTGGCGTTCATCCTCGGGTTCTCCAGCGACAGCCTGAAGACCGGCGTCGTGGTGATCGTCGGCGCGCTGATGATCGGCTACGCGGCGATCGGCGGCATGAAGGGCACCGCCCTCATCCAGATCCTCAAGATCGTGATGCTGCTCGGCTCCGGCGCGCTCGTCGCCGTACTCATCCTGCACAAGTTCGACTGGAACCCCGGCCTGCTGCTCGGCGCGGCGGCGGAGAAGAGCGGTATCGGCACCGGCTACCTCCACTCCGGACTGCAGTTCTCGGGCGGCCCGTACCCCGAACTCGACATGATCAGCGCCCAGTTGACGGTCGTCCTCGGCGGCGCCTGCCTCCCGCACATCACCATGCGCATGTACACCGCGAACAGCGCCCGTCAGGTCCGCCGCTCACTGTCCTGGGCGGTCCCCTCCGTCGCCCTCTTCGTCCTGATCATCTCGGTGATCGGCTTCGGCGCGACGGCCCTGATCGGCCGCGAGGTGATCGCGGCGGCCGACCCCCAGGGCAACACGGCCTATCTGCTGGGATCGATGGCGGCGTTCGGCACGGAGGTGTCCACGGCGGAGACGCTGCTCTTCACCACCGTCACGACGGCCGTCTTCCTGACGCTGCTCGCCTCCGTCGCCGGCATGATCCTCGCCTGCGCCAACTCCCTCGCCCACGACGTCTTCGCGGCCCGCGCCCGCCAACCGCTCACGCCCCGTCGCGAGATGACCATCGCCAGGCTCTCGGCGTGCGCGGTCGGCGTCACGGCGATCGTCCTCGCCACGATGGTCCAGCACCGCAACCTCCAGCCGCTGGTCACCCTCTCCTTCTGCCTGGGCGCCTCCGCCATCGCGCCCGCCCTCGTCTACGGCCTCTTCTGGCGCCGCTACACCCGTACGGGCCTGATGTACACCCTCATCGGCGGCAGCCTCTCCGTCCTCATTCTCATGACCGGCACCAACCTGGTCTCCGGCTCCCCCCACTCCGCCTTCCCCCGAGCCGACTTCAACTGGTTCCCCTTCACCACCACCGGCCTGCTCTCCATCCCCCTCGGCTTCGCCTTCGGCTGGCTCGGCACGACCCTCTCCGGCCGCGCCAAGGCAGAAGAACAACGCAGACAGTACGAAGCCGTGGAGGGCTGGATCCTGGCAGGCGCGACAAGAAGGGGCGACTGACGACCGAGAGCCGGAGGCACCGCTCAGGAACGAGCGGAGCCTCCGGCTGCCCTGGAACCGCCGGGCGCCTCCCAGGGGCGCGGGGAACTGCGCGAGAACCCCCACCCACCCGCACCCGACAACGCACCCCCGCCCCCCTGACTCCCCACCCGCGCCTACTCCGTCAACGCGGACAGACTCTCCCGGATGCAGTCCATGTGCGCCCGAACGTCGTCCCACCTCTCCCCGTGCTCCCGCAACACCCGCTCGGTCTCCCGAGCCACCCACTCCTCCCGCCGCCGAGCCTCCGCCAACGCCTCGGCGGCCCGCTCCTCCGCCTCCTCCCGCATCCGCGCCGCATCGGCCTCCGCGTCGGCCAACCCCTGCTCGGCCGCGAGAAGCTCCGCCTCCGCACGGGCGACCCGTTCGGCCAGCGCCGCGTCGAACGCGGCCTCCCGCTCGGCGGCCTCCCGCTCGATCTCGGCCACCCGCTCGTCGTACTCCTTCTGGAGTTCCGCGAGCATCCCCTCCGTCCGCTCCCGCATCTCCCGCAGCGCGGCCAACGCCTCGCCCCGCCCCTCCTTCACCCCCCGCCGGGCCTCGATCCGCAGATCGTCGGCCTCGGCCTGAGCCGCCAGCAACACCTGCCGGGCCCGCTCCTCGGCCTCGCCCCGCACCTCGTCCGCGTAGGCCTGCGCGGCCCCCCGCAGCCGCTGCCCGGCCTCCTCCGCCTCGGCGACGATCCGCCGCGCGTCCTCACGCCCGCCCTCGCGAACGGCCGCCGCCTCCTCGACACCGAGCTCGAACAACTCCCGGGCGCGCCCGCCGAGCGCCTCGTACGTCTGCGGGGTGAGCCCGGCGACCGTCTCGCGCAGCAGGTCGAGGTCCGCGCCCATCTCCCGGGCCAGCACGGTCAGCCGGGCGGCCCGCTCCCACGCGGCGTCCCGGTCCCTGGAGAGAGCCGCCGCGTGGGCGTCGACCTCGTCGGGACGGTAGCCACGCCGTACGACGTCGAACTCGAAGTCATGGGGTGCCGTCGGTGCGCTGCTCATGCTGGGCCCTCTCCGCCGGACGCACACGAAATGATGATTTCGCGCCACATCTTGATGGATCGGACCAAAGTGTTCATAACGCGACACTCCGTGCGAGGTCACGGGAGCGGACGGCCGGACACCCGCAGGGCCCCCGCCCCGGACGCGCGCGAGGGCCCGGCCCGGATCACCTGCGTGTCCGGGCCGGGCCCTCGCGTCATGCGTATGGCGGACGGCCGACGTGGAGGTCAGCCGCGACGGGTCACAGCAACCCGTCCCACATCTGCTCCAGCAGCACCGACCACCAGCTCTCCGGCGAGGCGAGCGCCGCCGGGTCGAGGGCCGCGAGCTGCGCCTGGAAGTCGACGGTCCAGCGACCCGCCTGCTCCTGGTTGAGACCGAAGCGCAGCCGCCACATCCGGCCGAGCAGAGCCAGACAGCGCGCGAACTCGGGCAGACCCGTGTTCACGAACTGCGGCGGTACGGGCGCGCCGCCCGGCCCCGCCTCCACCGGCACGGCCACGATGTTCGCCGTGCCGTACTGCACACAGAGCGCCTTGCCGAAGTCGCTGCCCATCACCAGGTACGAGCCCGCGTCCGCCGCCGGCTGCACACCCCGCTCCTGCGCCAGCTCCGCCAGCGTCGGCACCGGACGGCCCGGCTGGGCCTGCGCCCAGAAGAACGGACCCATGTCCACCGGCAGCCCGGCCACGACCAGCGTGTGCGCCACGATCGGCGGAACACCCTGCCGCGACACCGCCTGCTGGTCGAACCGGAACACACCCGGCCCGAACGCCGCCGCCAGCTCCTGCCCGATCGCCTCCGGCGGGACCGGCGGCGCCGGCTGCACCGGCGGCAACGGCGCCCGCACCGGCGCGGGCCGCGCCGGACCGTCCGCGACCTGGTGCAACTCGCCCTGGTGAGCGAGGAGTTGGGCCATACCCTGCTGCCGGCTCGCGTGGTCCTTGCCGTACGGGGCGATGGACGTGATGCGCGCGTTCGGCCACTGCTCACGGATCATCCGCGCGCAGTACGCCCCCGGCAGCTCGCACGACTCCAACTCGGTGTGCAGCTCCAGCACGGCCTCCGGCGGGATGTTCATCCCGCGCAGCTCGTGGAAGATCTGCCACTCCGGGTGCGGCGTACCCGGCGCCGAACGCCGGATCACCTGCTGCTCGGACCCGTCCGGCGCCCGGAAGCGCAGGACGGCCTGGTAGCCGGGGCCCACGGTCGGCTGCCCGGCCGGCGGCTGCGGGTAGCCGTACGCGGGCGGAGCCCCCATCGGCGGCCCCGGCTGACCGGGCATCGGCTGACCGGGGATCGGCTGACCGGGCATCCCGTGGGGAGCCCCCGGCGGCATCCCGGGCGGCCCGGGCGGCTGCGGGGCCCCGGGCGCACCGGGCGCACCGGGACCGCCCACGGCAGGTCCGGCCAGCATCGTCGCCGCGTGGTGCACACCACCGGCAGGCGTACCCCCCGGCGGATTCGGCGCACCAGGAGCGCCAGGAGCACCAGGCGCACCCGGGGCGTGCGGACCACCCGGCTGCCCCGGAGCGCCAGGAGGCCCCGGCGGCAGCGGCGCACCCGGTCCGCCCACGGCGGGCCCGGCCAGCATCGTCGCCGCGTGGTGCACACCACCGGCAGGCGTACCCCCCGGCGGATTCGGCGCACCAGGCGCACCAGGAGCACCAGGAGCCCCCGGTGCACCGGGAGCACCCGGACCACCCGGGCCACCCGGCCCGAGGGAGGAGACCATCTGGGTCGGCACGTACCCGCCCGCCGGGGTGCCCGGAGCGCCGGGACCGGACTGCGGCGGAGGCGTGGCACCCGGACGGGCACCCGGCATCCCCGGGGTCCCGGGCGGAGCCGGAGGCGGCGGCGCACCGGCCGCGCCACCCCGACGCGGCGGCGGCGCGGCCTTGCTCGTCGCGGCGTCGGCGATGTCACCGGCGTGGGGCGCCGGCGGAGACCCCGGAGGCGGCGTACCGGGTCCCTGCGGACCACCAGGGCCCTGCGGATAGCCGTACGACGGCGCCCCGGGCGGCGGGGTCCCCGGGCCCTGCGGACCGCCGGGCCCCTGCGGGTACCCGTACGACTGCGGGGCTCCCGGCGGCGGGGTGCCCGGGCCGGACGGGACCTGCTGCGACGGCTGCGCGGAGCCGCCCTGCGCACCCGCGCCGGGACCGGGGCCGCCCATGGCCGGCGCCACCGTCGTACGCGGCAGCTGGCTGCCGCCGGAGATCAGCGCCGTCTTGGCGTCCGGCAGCGCGCTGGGCGGCGGAGTGTCGTCCGCGTCGCTCACCTCGGACAGCTGGGGCGCGAACACGGTGTCCGGCAGCGGCACCGAACGGTCGTCCTCGGCCTCCGCGTTGGTGTCCGTCCCGGCCCACGGGGTCGCCCCCGCGGGCACCACGTCGTGCGGCTCGGCGTCCCTCGGCGGCACGGCGTCCCGCACCTCGTCCTCCGCCGAGGCGGCGGCCGGCCACGGCGTGGCGTCGGCCGGCGCGTCGGGCGCCCCAGGACCGGCCGAGGGCGACTGCCCGACCGGCCCCGCCATCGTCTCGGGCAGCGAACCGCCGCCCCCGGACGCCCCATTGGCACCCGGAGCACCGGAACCACCCGTACCGGAGCCGGAATCGGCGCCGACGGCGGCCGGACGGGACCCGGCACCCTCGGACGCACCGGCACCGGCGCCGGCACCGGACCCGGACCCGGCCCCCGCACCCGTACGGTGGTCCGGAATCCCCATCCGGTCCGCCGCGTCCTGCAACCACTCCGGCGGAGTCAGCAGGAACGACGTCTGATTCAGATCCACCCGAGCCGGAGGCGCCGGCGCGGCGGCCGCGGCCGCCTCCGTACGCCCGTACTCCTCCTCGAACCGGCGGATCACCTCACCCACCGGCAGCGACGGCCACAGCGTGGCCTCCCCGCTGTCCCGGGCGATGACCAGCCGCTGCGCGCCACCGTCGGAACGCGGACCGTCCGCCCGGTCCTCCGCCCACACCACGAACCCGAGCTCGAACTCCCGCACCCGCACCTCACGGTGCTGATAGCCCGGCAGATCGCCGTTGATCCACTCCTCGGCGCGCTCCTGCGCCTGAGCGAACGTCACCATCGAAAACTCACTCCCCCGCGACCGGCACGGCACGCGCGAAGCCACCGTCCACCATCAGGTTGGCCACCGTCTCCAGTTCCGGCGGATTGCCCGCCAGCCGGGACAGGAACGCGTCGAAGTCCTCACCGGCGGGGAGCAGCAACCGCTCCACCCGCGCGGCCGGCGACCACGACGGATCGACGTCACGGGCGTCGTCGTACGCGCAGAACCAGACCGACCCGATCCGGTCGCCCTTCACCTTCACCGCGAGGATCCC
The DNA here is from genome assembly GCF_031845845.1 of Streptomyces gottesmaniae. Classification (NCBI taxonomy): domain Bacteria; kingdom Bacillati; phylum Actinomycetota; class Actinomycetes; order Kitasatosporales; family Streptomycetaceae; genus Streptomyces; species Streptomyces gottesmaniae. The sequence goes on along the minus strand of NZ_JAVRFJ010000030.1, from coordinate 63,410 downwards.
GCCCTGCGCGAACGCCACGGCCAGATAGTCCTTGGTGAGATGGTCCCGCAGACACTTGTTGACATACACCAGGTCGTTGACCGCGGCCTCGTCCCGCACCGTGAAGAACGGCTGATCGACCAGCAACCCCAACTCCGCGTCCAGCGCCGCCCCCACGGGAGCACAACCGCCCGCCGCCTTCAGGAACGACCGGTACGCGCCCGGCAACCGGTACCCGAGGTCCTCCTCGACCCCCTGCACCTGCGTCTCCGTCACCGCGACCGCCGACGACTTCGGCAACCCGAAATGCGCCGGCCGGGTCTCCTGCAACGGCCGCGTCCCGCGCTTGTGCTGGTCCACACGCGCCGTCGCGATACCACCGTGATGCCGCAACAGCGCCTTCACCTCGACCGGCACCAGCTCCAGCCGCCGCCCACCCGGCGCGTGATGCCACGTCCAGCCGTGCGGCGTCGCCACCGGCGGGATCGTGTCCCACAATTCGTGTCCGGACGCCGCCAGCGCCGCGTTCGCGGACACGTAGTCCGTCAACCGCAGCTCGTCCACCCCGAACCCCTCCGGGGGATCGGCGATCTCCGCCGCGGCGCGCGCGTAGGGCGAGAAGTCCGGAAAGCCGTGCGCGTCAACACGGACACCCCTCGGATGACGCGCCGCCCGGACCGGGTCCGGAAACTGCACGACCTGCCCGGCGTAGGCCGCGTTCGGCGGCGCGGCTTGCTGCCCGAGCCGACCTGTCGTCATGGCGGTAGCCCCCTGCGGCGTTCTGTGAGACCTGTTCTGGCTGCGTTGTTGCTGTGACGTACTGCTTCCCGACAGCAGAAAAGGCCCTGGTACGGCCTGTTCTGTCCGCCCTCGATCGCAAGACCGAACGGATCGCGGTTGTCGACAGCCTATGCGGTAAGGCGACACCGGTCATCGGGCCTCCGCTTCCGTGACCAGCCGTCACACCACCCTCACGCAACGCCGAAGAACGGGCGTGTCGCACTGCCCCAGCTTCCGCACCGGCCACGCCGTTTGGCACTCTGTGTCCCCTGGCGGGGGATGCAATAGGAGGGGATCACGATCATGAGCGCGACACAGGCGGGACCATCGGGCGACCCCCGCATCGGCTGGAGCACCGCCGAACAGCCACACGCCCCCGCCCTCCTCCACCGCCGCGACGGCATCCTGCCCACCGTGGCCGCGGCCCTCTCCGTACGCGGCGAGACCCTCACCGGCACCGCCGCCCGCGGCGACCAGGCCCCGCCCCTGCACCCCCTGGTCCAGGAGTTCCTCGACTCCCTCGCCACCGACCGGCGAGACCGCTTCACCGGCCGCTGCGCCGAAGCCATCCTCATCTCCCGCCACATCACCGGCGCCGACGCGGCCCGCAGCAGGCGCGCCGCCCGCAGACCCATGTCCAACGGCGAGGCCCGCAAGGTCCTCAAGCAGGCCAAGCTCACCACCCGGCACATCCGCGAGGACGGCGACCCCCTGCACGGCGCGTTCGCCACGCCCTGCCGCTCCTGCGCCGCCCTCAGCGCCCACTTCGGCGTCCGCATCGTCGACCCGACCCAGGCGAACTAGGAACCCGGGCGCCCGAAGAACACGTCAGAGAACACGACCCGGACCCGCCCGGTCACCGCCGGCAACACCCACGAACCACCCACCGAACCACCCACGAACCACGTACGAAAACGACCTACGCACCACCGACGAACAAAGGGCAGATGCACACAGACCGCACCTCCACCACGCGCTTCTCCGTCCCCGTCGACGCCGCCCTGCGCGCCGCCGGATGGCAACCGGGCCGCTGGGACATAAAGCAGGCCGAGATCTGGGCCGACGCCCTGCGCGAGCACACCTCCCCCGCCGGCCACCGCCACGCGGTCTTCCCGGCCGCGGTCGAAGCCTGGGCCGAATTCGGCGGACTCCGCCTCACCGCCCAGGGACCCGGCCGCCGACTCGCCCCCGCCGACCTCCACCTCGACCCCCTGCACGGCCTGCACATGGCCCGCACCCTCGGCGACCTCGGCCGCGCCCTCGACACCGAGGTCTGCCCCCTCGGCCACGAGACCGCCACCCGCGCCCTCATCGCCATCGACACCGAGGGCCGCGCCTACGCCCTCGACCACACCGGCGACTGGTACCTCGGCCCCACCATCGACACAGCCCTCACCACCCTCCTGACCGGCACGTCCCCGACCCGCCTCACAGCGGGCTGAGCCCCCCGCTCGACCGAAGCCGGGGAGCGAGGGCACCCGAAGCCGACAGCTGGGGCACCCGAACCGACTCAGGGGGCACCGGCAGCCACCCGGCGCCACACGCCCCCTACGTCTACGCCGCCGGAATCACCGCGGACACCCGAAACCCCCCGGCATCCGTGGGCCCGGACACGAAAACACCCCCCAGCTCGGCCACCCGCTCCTTCATCCCGAGCAACCCGTTCCCCCCACTGGGCAACCGCGCGGCCCCCGCCGCCCCCGGCTCCGGCGGCGGACCGTTCTCCACCTGCATCGCGATCTCCGCCGCCCGATGCGCCAACCGCACCCGCGTCTTCGCCCCCGCCGCATGCTTGTGGACGTTCGTCAACGCCTCCTGCACCACCCGGTACGCCGTCTGCTCCACCTCGGCCGCGTACACCCGCACCTCCCCCTCCACCGACAACTCGACGACCATCCCCGCGGCCGCCGACTGCCCCACCAACGCCTCCAGCTCGGCCAGACAGGGACCCTCCGCCGCCTCGTCCTCGGCCCGCGAAGCCGCCGCCGCGGCCGCCGCGCCCACCGCCGCCAACGGCACCGACGCCGGCGCCGGCGCGGACCCCGACCGCACCGCCGCCATCGACGAGAACCCCTCCCCCGACCGCAGCACCCCGAGCATCTCCCGCAACTCGGTCAACGCCTGACGCCCCATGTCCCCCACCAGCGCCGCGTTCCGCACAGCCTTCTCCGGGTCCTTCCGCGCCACCGCCTGAAGAGCGGCCGCGTGCACCACCATCAACGACACCCGATGCGCGACGACGTCATGCATCTCCCGCGCGATCCGGGTCCGCTCCTCCCCCCGAGCCCACTCGGCCCGCTCCTCCGCCCGCTCCGCCAGCAGCTGCAACTCCCGCTCCAGCGAATCCGCCCGCTCCCGCAGACTCTCCATCAACCGCCGCCGCGCCCCGACATACAGCCCCAGCAGCACCGGCGGCGCGGTCAGCCCGATCGCCATCGTGGACGCCAGGAACACGGCGAACGCGTCCCCGCCGCCGACCGCCCCGTCCCCCTGCAGATTGCTCCGCGTCGCCTCCACGAACCACACGATGAACACACCGGCGAACGCCATCCCCGACAACGCCCCGATGATCCGCCTCGGCGCCTCCGACGCCGCCAGCGTGTACAGCCCGACGAGCCCCATCAGATACCCCATCTGAGCGGGCGCGACAGCGATGAAGACCAGCACCACCGCGACGGGCCACATCCGCCGCACCAGCAGCACGGACCCGGCCAGCGCCCCGAAGACGACCCCCACGGCCTCCGGCAACGCGGCGTTCCGGGCGAACTCGACGCCCTCGATCGAACACTCGACGGCCGACGCCAGCGCCAGCCCGCCGTCGAGGGCGGCGCTCCGCCACCGCTCCCACCACCACGGCCCGGCACTGTCCCCCGTCCCGGCAGCGGTGTGGTCTTCCCCCGTCGTGGTCATACACCCAAGCCTACGTTCGAGCGCCCCCGCTTTTCCGGCGAGTTTCCCGTACTGGCCTACACCACACGCCACAATCGAACAGAAGCGAAACCACCCGGTATCCCTCGAACAGCTGAATCGCCCACCGTTCGATCCCGGAACCCCGCATTCCACCCGGACGGTATGCCCATGGCACATCCACACAGCAAGTACGCCGATTTCGAGGGGCTGCGGGAGCGGGCGGTCGCGCTGCGGCGCGAGGGCCTCAGCCGCCGCCAGATCCGCGACCGGCTCCTCGTCGACAACAACGACATCCTCAACCGCCTCCTGGAAGGCGAGCCGCCCCCGGAATGGACCAAGCGCCCCAACGCGAAAGACGACCTCAAGGCAAGGGCGAGGGAGCTACGCCTCCAGGGCTGGACGTACGACCGGATCCAGGTGGAGCTGGGCTGCTCGAAGAGCTCAATCTCCCTATGGGTGCGGGACCTGCCGAAGCCCGAGCGCACGCGCTCCCGCGAGGAGGCCGCAACCATCGCCCGACGGGGCTGGGAAGCGAAGCTCCGCCTCCGCGACGAGGAACGGCAGCAGACCAAGGAGGCGGCCAAGCAAGCGATCGGCGACCTCTCACCGCGCGAACTGTTCCTGGTGGGCGTGGGCCTCTATTGGGCCGAGGGCAGCAAGGACAAGCCGTACGACCGCCGCGAGAACGTGACCTTCGTCAACAGCGACCCCGGCATGATCCAGGTCTTCCTCGCATGGCTCGACCTGCTGGGGGTGGATCGCAAGCGCCTGCGATTCAACGTGATGATCCACGAGAGCGCGGACGTAGGGGGCGCTGAACAGTACTGGGCCGAACTCGTGGGCGCCGATCGGTCTGCGTTCAACAAAACAACGATCAAGAAGCACAACCCGAAGACGGCCCGGAAGAACATCGGCGACTCCTACAGAGGCTGCCTGGCGATCAAGGTCCTCCAGGGAGCCGACCTTTACCGTCGCATCGAAGGCTCCTGGTACGGCATAGTGGTGTCCGCGCGCGAAACCGATCAACGAAATCGGACATAGCGCGCAACCCATCCCGGATCGTCTAAGGGTAGGACAAACGGTTTTGGTCCGTTGAATGAGGGTTCGAATCCTTCTCCGGGAGCCACGGCACACAAGACCTCAGTTCGGGTCCTGACCCCAGCAACACGGGTCAGGACCCGCTCACATTTCCCCCGCACAACGCCCCGGTATCCTGCGGATGTCAACCCCCACCGCACCCACAGCCGAAGGGCATCCCCGTGAGCGCAACCCGCCCGGCAGCCGTCGTCGTCCTAGCAGCGGGTGAGGGCACCCGTATGAAGTCGGCCACACCGAAGGTTCTGCACAGCATCTGTGGCCGCTCCCTGGTGGGCCACGTCCTCGCCGCCGCGCGCGAGTTGGACCCCGAGAACCTGGTCGTCGTCGTGGGGCACGCCCGCGAGAAGGTCACCGCGCACCTCGCGGAGATCGACCCCGGTGTACGTACGGCGGTCCAGGCGGAGCAGAACGGCACGGGGCACGCCGTACGGATGGGCCTGGAGGAGCTGGGCGGTGTCGTCGACGGGACCGTGGTCGTCGTCTGCGGTGACACCCCGCTGCTCACCGGCGCCACCCTCCAGACGCTCGCGGCCACCCACTCGGCCGACGGCAACGCCGTGACGGTGCTGACCGCCGAGGTCCCGGACGCCACCGGTTACGGCCGGATCGTGCGTGACGGGGCGAGCGGTGCCGTCACCGCGATCGTGGAGCACAAGGACGCGACCGAGTCGCAGCGCGCGATCCGTGAGATCAACTCCGGGGTGTTCGCGTTCGACGGCCAGCTGCTGGCGGACGCCCTCGGGAAGGTCAGGACGGACAACAGCCAGGGCGAGGAGTACCTGACGGACGTCCTGGGGATCCTGCGCGAGGCGGGGCACCGGGTCGGTGCCTCCGTCGCCGGTGACCACCGTGAGATCGCGGGGATCAACAACCGTGTGCAGCTCTCGGAGGCCCGCCGCATCCTGAACGACCGGCTGCTCACCGGGGCGATGCTGGCCGGGGTGACCGTGATCGATCCCGCCACGACCTGGGTCGACGTCACGGTGACGTTCGAGCAGGACGCCGTCGTCCACCCCGGCACCCAGCTGCTCGGGGCCACGCACCTCGCGGAGGGCGCCGAGGTCGGGCCGAACTCCCGGCTGAAGGACACGACGGTCGGGGCCGGCGCGCGTGTCGACAACACCGTCGCCGACGGCGCCGAGGTCGGGCCGCAGGCGACGGTGGGACCGTACGCGTACTTGCGTCCCGGCACGCGGCTCGGTCTGAAGTCGAAGATCGGCACGTATGTCGAGACCAAGAACGCGAACATCGGCGAGGGGACGAAGGTCCCGCATCTGTCGTACGTCGGTGACGCGACGATCGGTGAGTACTCGAACATCGGCGCGGCGAGTGTGTTCGTGAACTACGACGGTGAGAACAAGCACCACACGACTGTCGGCTCGCACTGCAAGACGGGTTCGGACAACATGTTTGTGGCGCCTGTCACGGTGGGGGACGGCGCGTACACCGCCGCCGGGTCCGTGATCACGAAGGATGTGCCGCCCGGTTCGCTGGCTGTGGCCCGTGGCCAGCAGCGGAATATCGAGGGTTGGGTGGCTCGTAAGCGTCCGGGGAGCGCGTCGGCGAAGGCTGCCGAGGCGGCGTCTGCGGAGGGCGAGAGCGAAGGCTGACTGGAAACAGGTGCGCCAAGGACGTCGTACCGTGATAAGTGCATACCCGCACCCCAGCTGAGCCTGCGATGTCTGCCTGCCCGGCTGAGAACCTCTGAGGAGACTGTGCTGTGACCGGGATCAAGACGACCGGCGAGAAGAAGATGATGTTCTTCTCCGGCCGCGCCCACCCCGAGCTTGCCGAGGAGATCGCCCAGCAGTTGGGTGTCGGGGTTGTCCCGACGAAGGCTTTCGACTTCGCGAACGGTGAGATCTATGTCCGCTACGAGGAGTCGGCACGTGGTGCGGACTGCTTCCTGATCCAGAGCCACACGGCTCCGATCAACAAGTGGATCATGGAGCAGTTGATCATGATCGACGCGTTGAAGCGTGCGTCGGCCCGCTCGATCACCGTCATCGTGCCGTTCTACGGTTACGCGCGGCAGGACAAGAAGCACCGTGGTCGTGAACCGATCTCGGCGCGTCTGGTCGCGGACATGATGAAGACGGCGGGCGCGGACCGGATCCTGGCCGTGGATCTGCACACGGACCAGATCCAGGGCTTCTTCGACGGGCCCGTGGATCATCTGTTCGCGCTGCCGCTGCTCGCGGACTACGTGGGTGCGAAGGTGGACCGGAACAAGCTGACGGTGGTCTCGCCGGACGCGGGCCGGGTGCGGGTGGCGGACCGTTGGTGTGACCGTCTGGGCGCGCCGCTCGCCATCGTGCACAAGCGGCGTGACAAGGACGTGGCGAACCAGGTGACCGTCCATGAGGTCGTGGGTGAGGTCAAGGGTCGGGTGTGTGTCCTGGTGGACGACATGATCGACACCGGTGGCACCATCTGCGCGGCGGCGGACGCGTTGTTCGCGCACGGTGCGGAGGATGTCATCGTGACGGCGACGCACGGTGTGCTGTCGGGTCCGGCGGCGGATCGGCTGAAGAACTCGAAGGTGAGTGAGTTCGTGTTCACGGACTCGCTGCCGACCCCGGGTGAGCTGGAGCTGGACAAGATCACGGTGCTGTCGATCGCGCCGACGATCGCGAGCGCGGTGCGTGAGGTGTTCGAGGACGGTTCGGTGACGAGCCTCTTCGACGAGCACTAGGGGTCGCCGGCGCCGGCCGGAGATCGTTTTGGGTACGGCCTTTCTCTCCGAGTAGACTGCGCGAGTTGCTCGGCGAGGGAGGCCGTACGCGTTTCCGTCTCAGGACGGTGGTGCGGCTGTCCGTTATCGACGCGCTCTTCGTAGCAGGCCGTTCGTGGCCGGGTGACCACGTCCGTTCCTATGTACGAGGAGTGATCATGTCCGAGGTGAAGCTCACCGCGTCGACGCGCACCGAGTTCGGCAAGGGTGCCGCCCGCCGTATCCGTCGTGACTCGAAGGTTCCCGGTGTTCTCTACGGTCACGGTTCCGACCCGCTGCACCTGACGCTGCCGGGTCACGACCTGCTGCTGGCGCTGCGTACGCCGAACGTCCTGATCTCGCTGGACATCGACGGCAAGACCAGCGAGCTGGCGATCCCGAAGTCCGTGCAGCGTGACCCGATCAAGGGTTTCCTGGAGCACGTGGACCTGCAGCTGGTCCAGCGTGGCGAGAAGGTCAACGTCGAGATCTTCGTGCACACCGAGGGTGAGCTGGCCCCGGGTGGCAACCTGCTGGAGCACGTCCTGAACGCGCTGCCGGTCGAGGCCGAGGCCACCCACATCCCCGAGTCGGTCACGGTGTCCGTCGAGGGTCTGGCGGCTGGTGACTCCGTCCTCGCCAAGGACATCCCGCTGCCGTCGGGCACCAAGCTGGGCGTCGACGGGGAGACCGTCGTTCTCCAGGTCCTGGCCGCTCAGGCGGAGGAGCCGTCGGAGGAGACCGCCGAGGGCGACGAGGCCGCGCAGGCCTGAGCCCCGGCTCTGTCATCGGTTCGTCAGCCGCCGCTTCCCTCGTGGGAGCGGCGGCTGGCGCGTATCAAGGAGACATGGACGTGACGACCGATCCGAGTGCCCCGTGGCTGATCGCCGGGCTGGGCAATCCCGGGCCCGAGTACTCGGCGAACCGGCACAACGTGGGGTTCATGGTGGCCGATCTGCTGGCCGAGCGGATCGGGGGGAGGTTCAAGCGGGCCGGGAAGGCGCAGGCGCAGGTGGTCGAGGGGCGGATCGGGCCGCCGGGTCCTGGGAATCGTCGGGTGATCCTGGCCAAGCCGATGTCGTACATGAATCTGTCGGGCGGGCCGGTGACCGCGTTGCGGGACTTCTACAAGGTGCCGGTGGGGAACATCGTCGCGGTCCATGACGAGTTGGACATCGATTACGGCATGTTGCGGCTGAAGCTCGGCGGGGGTGACAACGGTCACAACGGGCTGAAGTCGATGACGAAGGCGATGGGGTCGGACTATCACCGGGTGCGGTTCGGGATCGGTCGTCCGCCGGGTCGGATGCAGGTCGCGGACTTCGTGCTGAAGGACTTCTCCGCCTCGGAGCGCAAGGAGTTGGACTACTTCGTGGACCGGGCGGCGGACGCGGTGGAGTGTCTGGTGATCGAGGGGTTGGAGCGGGCGCAGGGGACGTACAACTCCTGAGCTGTTCGACGTACATATCCCGTTTCGTCCGTCATCGCGCGCTGGCCTGCGGGAGTTGACCGACTGCGGTGCCATGGCCAATGATCCCCGCCATGCCTGACCGCAAAGCCCCCGCTCACCGTTCGCGGCGCCGTGCGCGCCCGAGCGGCGGTGGCGCGTCGGCCGCGCTGCGGTACGGGCGGCTGGCGGCCATGGGTGTGATCGCGGTGGTGATCCTGATCGCCGGGGTGTGGGGGTCCTGGGGCTGCGCCCAGCACGTGATGCTGAGCAAGGGGCGTGAGCAGGGCACGATGACCGTGTCCCGGTGCCAGGGTGAGACCTGCTGGGGTCCGTACGAGCCGGTGTCGACGGGGTCGCGGTCCCGGGATCGGGTCGACATCGAGCGGTCGGTGGCGGTGGAGACGGGTGAGACGTACACCGTGGTCGTGAAGCCGGGCAGCAGCGATGTCGTACGGACGGGGCCTGCGGGCCTGCTGCATGCCTGGGTGCCGCTCGGTGGGGCGCTGTTGTTGGCCGCCGTGGTCGTGGCGGGTGGGTTGCGGATGGTGCGGTCGGCGTGGGTGCTGGGCGGGATGGGTGTCGCGCTGATCACGGCGGCGTGGGTGGCGCTGTGAGGCGGATGGTCGGCTGACGGCCGGTGGGGCTTCTCGCAGTTCCCCGAGCCCCTGAAAGCGGGGGGAACTGCGCGACCGGCCCCCGCCGGCCGTCAGCCGCGAACGAACCCTCCGAAGTGGTCAGCCCGTGTTGCGCAGCCCGGCCGCCACCCCGTTGACCGTGAGCAGCAGCGCCCGCGCCAGCAGCGGATCGGCTTCCTCCCCGGCGGCGGCGGCGTCGCGCTGGCGCTTGAGGAGGGCGACCTGGAGGTAGGAGATCGGGTCGAGGTAGGCGTCGCGGATGGAGAAGGTCTGCTGGAGGACGGGGTTGGCGTCGAGCAGCTTGTCCTCGCCGGTGATGCGCAGGACCTCGCGGACGGTCAGCTCGTGTTCGGCGCGGATGGTGTCGAAGACGTGCTTGAGGTCGTCGGGGACGAGGGTGTCGACGTAGTGCTGGGCGATCCGCAGGTCCGTCTTGGCCAGCGTCATCTCGACGTTGGAGAGGAAGTTGCGGAAGAAGTGCCACTGTTCGTGCATCTCGTCGAGCACGGTGTCCAGGCCCGCTTCGCGCAGCGCCTTCAGGCCGGAGCCGACGCCGAACCAGCCGGGCACGATCTGCCGTGACTGGGTCCAGCCGAAGACCCACGGGATGGCCCGCAGTCCGTCGAGGCCGGCGCCGGAGTCGGGGCGGCGCGACGGGCGGGATCCGAGGTGCAGGTCGGCGAGCTGGTCCACGGGGGTGGAGGCGAAGAAGTACGCGGGGAGGTCGGGGTCGTCGACCAGTCGGCGGTACGCGGCCTCGGCGGCCTCGGACACCCGGTCCATGGCCGCGTCCCAGCGGGCCAGGGCGTCCTCGGACTGGCGGGGCGCGGTGTGCAGGGCGGAGGCCTGGAGGGTGGCGGCGACCGTCAGTTCCAGGTTCTCGCGGGCCAGGGAGGGGACGAGGTACTTGTCGGAGATGACCTCGCCCTGTTCGGTGACCTTGATCTCGCCTTCCAGCGTGCCCCAGGGCTGCGCGAGGATCGCGTCGTGGGAGGGGCCGCCGCCACGGCCGACGGTGCCGCCGCGGCCGTGGAAGAGCCGCAGGCGTACGCCGTAGCGGTGGGCGACGTCGCGCAGACGGCGCTGCGCGCGGTGGATCTCCCACTGGGAGGTGGTGATGCCGCCGAACTTGGAGGAGTCGGAGTAGCCGAGCATGACCTCCTGGACGTCGCCGCGCAGGGCGACGAGTCGCCGGTAGGAGGGGTCGGCGAGCATCTCTTCGAGGATGGTGTCGGCGGCCTTGAGCTCGTCGGTGGTCTCCAGCAGCGGGACGATGCCGATCTTGGCCCAGCCGGCGTGGAGGTCGATGAGGCCGGCCTCGCGGGCGAGGACCGTGGCGGCGAAGACGTCGTCGGCGCCCTGGCACATCGAGATGATGTACGACTCGATGACCTCGGGGCCGAAGACGGCGAGCGCCTTCTTGACGGTCTCGAACACGCCGAGGGTCTTGGCTCCGGCGGCGTCGAGCGGTGCGGGTGTGGGGGCCAGGGGCCGCCTCGACCTGAGTTCGCGGGCGAGGAGCTTGTGGCGGTACTCGCGGGGCATGTCCTCGTAGCGCCAGGACTCCTCGCCGAGTCGGTCGAAGAGCTGGCCGAGGGCGTGGTGGTGGGCGTCGGCGTGTTCGCGGACGTCCATGGTGGCGAGCTGGAGGCCGAAGGCGGAGAGGGTGCGGATGGTGCGGTTCATCCGGCCGTCGGCGAAGAGTCCGCCGCGGTGTTCGCGCAGGGAGGTCTGGATGAGGGTGAGGTCGCGCAGCAGTTCGGCGGTGCCGAGGTAGTCGCGGCCGTCCTCGTGCGGGATGCCCTTGGCCAGGCGCTGCTTGGTGTTCTCCAGCTTCTGCCGGATGCAGGTGGCCTTGAGCCGGTAGGGCTCCTCGGCGTTGAGGCGCTTGTAGCGGGGGCTGATCTCGGGCAGGGCCTCCAGGTCGGCCTGGAGGGAGGTCAGCAGTTCCTCGGTCGCGCCCGTGTAGCGGATGCTGTTGGAGAGGAAGCCGCGCAGTTCGTCGATGAGTTCGAGGGCGTCGTTGATGCCGTGCTCGTGCTGGAGGATGAGGACGTCCCAGGTCACCTGGGGGGTGACGTTGGGGTTGCCGTCGCGGTCGCCGCCGATCCAGGTGCCGAAGGTGAGGGGGCGGGTGGCGTCGGGGATGGTGACGCCGACGCGTTCCAGTTCGGCGGTCAGGTCCTCCAGGACGTCGCCGACGGCGCCCGCGTGCAGCTCGTCGAGGTAGTAGATGGCGTTGCGGGCCTCGTCGGCGGGCTCGGGGCGGACGACCCGGAGTTCGTCGGTCTGCCACACCAGGTCGATGTTCTCGGCGAGCCGGGTGTCGTAGCGGCGGCGGTCGGACTCGATGACCGGGGTCTCCAGCAGCGCGGCGATGCGCCGGAGCTTGTTGAGGACCGACCGGCGTGCGGCCTCGGTGGGGTGGGCGGTGAAGACGGGGCGGACGTTGAGGTTCCGGACGGTCTCGCGCAGGTGGTCGGGGTCGGCGTCCTTCAGGCGATCGGCCGTACGGGAGAGGAGACCTCCCTCGGCGGCACGCCGTGCCCTCAGCTCGCGGCCTCGGTGCACCTGTTCGGTGACGTTGGCCAGGTGGAAGTAGGTGGAGAAGGCCCGGACCAGCTTGGCGGCGGTCTCCAGTTCGGTGCCGCGCAGCAGGTCGGCGGCGGCTTCACCGTCCTCGCGGGTCAGGCGGCGGACGCGCTCGACGAGTTCCAGGAGTTCGGGGCCCTCCTGTCGTACGAGGGTCTCGCCCAGTAGGTCACCCAGGCGCCGGATGTCGGCGCGCAGCTCGCTGCTGACCGTGGTGGTCTGGTCGTCGGCACTGCTCACAGGTGCGGCTCCTTGCAGTGTTGAAGCTCGGCTGAGGGGAACCCGGGTGGGGGCCCGGCGGTCTGGGCCGCGGTGTCGGCTCGGCGGCCGGGCAGGATTCAGAGCGGACCGCGCTGTCCGAACGAGTCCAGGATAGGCGTCCACCTGGGCGCCCTCGGCGACAGGTGCCACTTTTGCGGCACTGAGTGCCACCTGTCCACCGAGCCCACCCGTTACACCTGGACGCGCAGACCGGCGGGCCCTTGCCGCCCGGCACCGCGCTGCCATACTTACGATGCCGTAGGTTACGGAACCGTAGGGAGAGCCGACAGGTCTCTCCCGCACGCTGTTGCCGCAGGCATCTCCCCCGCTCTCCACCCTCGACCCCCCAGGGGACGCCCCATGAGCTCAAGGTCCGATGTGATCGAAGACGCACCGAATGTGACCGGTTCTCCAGACTCCGCAGCGACCGACTCCCCCACCTCGTCGGCCACGCTGGGCGGCGAGCAGAAGCGTTCGATCGAGCAGATCACCCTGCTCCTCTTCATCACCGTCCCCTTCCTCGCGCTCCTCGCGGCGGTGCCGCTGGCCTGGGGCTGGGGCGTGAGCTGGCTGGATCTCGGCCTGCTGGTGTTCTTCTACTACCTCGGCTGCCACGGCATCACGATCGGTTTCCACCGGCACTTCACGCACGGTTCGTTCAAGGCCAAGCGCCCGTTGAAGATCGCCCTGGCGATCGCCGGCTCGATGGCGGTCGAGGGTCCGCTGGTGCGCTGGGTGGCCGACCACCGCAAGCACCACAGGTTCTCCGACGCCGAGGGCGACCCGCACTCGCCGTGGCGCTACGGCGACACGCTCCCCGCCCTGCTGAAGGGCCTGTGGTGGGCCCACATCGGCTGGATGTTCGACGAGGAGCAGACCTCGCAGGAGAAGTACGCACCGGACCTGATCAAGGACCCGGCGCTCCGGGCGGTCTCCCGCCAGTTCATCTTCTGGACGGCCCTCTCCCTCGCGCTTCCGCCGCTGATCGGCGGGCTGGTGACGATGTCGTGGTGGGGCGCGTTCACCGGGTTCTTCTGGGGCTCGCTCGTCCGGGTGGCCCTGCTGCACCACGTGACCTGGTCGATCAACTCGATCTGCCACGCGGTCGGCAAGCGCCCCTTCAAGTCCCGCGACCGCTCGGGCAACGTCTGGTGGCTGGCGGTCCTCTCCTGCGGCGAGTCGTGGCACAACCTCCACCACGCCGACCCCACCTCCGCACGGCACGGGGTGGAGCGCGGCCAGTTGGACTCCTCCGCACGGCTGATCCGGTGGTTCGAGGTGTTCGGCTGGGCGTACGACGTCCGCTGGCCGTCACGCTCGCGTATCGATTCCAGGCGCAACATGGGTGAGGACGGCTCCCGGCAGCGGAAGGCGCCCGCCGAGGCGGCATGATTGACGCCGTGGCGACCGACTCCAGCAGCACCCCGAGCAACGACAAGCCGCGGCGTGTGCGCCGCACCCGGATGACGGGCGCCGAGCGCCGTGCGCAGCTGCTGGAGGTCGGGCGCGCGCTGTTCGCCGCCAAGGGCTTCGAGGCCACGTCGGTGGAGGAGATCGCGGCGAAGGCCGGGGTGTCCAAGCCGGTGGTGTACGAGCACTTCGGCGGCAAGGAAGGGCTGTACGCGGTGGTGGTGGACCGTGAGATGAGCCGGTTGCTGGACATGGTGACCAGCTCGCTGACGGCCGGGCACCCGCGTGAACTGCTCGAACAGGCCGCGTTCGCGCTCCTCGACTTCATCGAGGAGTACACGGACGGTTTCCGCATCCTGGTCCGCGACTCCCCGATCCCGCAGTCCACGGGTTCCTTCGCGTCGCTGATCTCCGACATCGCCACTCAGGTGGAGGACATCCTCGGCCGCGAGTTCAAGAGCCGCGGCTTCGACCCGAAGCTCGCGCCGCTGTACGCGCAGGCGCTGGTCGGCATGGTCGCCCTGACCGGCCAGTGGTGGCTGGATGTCCGCCGGCCGAAGAAGGCGGAGGTGGCGGCGCATCTGGTGAACCTGGCGTGGCACGGCCTGGACGGCCTCAACCAGAAGCCGCGGCTGATCGGCCACCGGAAGAGTTGAGCTCGGGGGTGCGTGGTCGGGTGGGGGTGCGTGGGGCTTCTCGCGCAGTTCCCCGCGCCCCTGAAGGGGCGCGGGGAACTGCGCGAGCAACCACGAACCACCCGCACCCGCCGACTCACCCGCACCCCCGAGCTCCTAGGCGCCCTCGCCCACGTCCTTCGCACTGAGCGCCAGCTCGTTGTTCACGGTGAAGTACGGCCGCACCCGCGTCCTCCCCCGCTCACCATGCTCGAACACCTGACCGGGTACCAGATCGGTCTTCCGCCGCTCCACCACGTCACCCCCGATCCGGCCCACGGGCACGTCCCCGGACTGCCCGTCCCCCAGCCGCAGATCCCACAGATCGTGCTCGACGCTCCGCCGAGCCATGAGCTCGCCGTACGGGACGGTGAACCGGAACCCCCGCTCCCCCACGGCCCAGGCGGCCACGGTGAAGTCGTACGCGCTGTCGACCCGGGACGCCACACGCACCACGGCACCCTCCGCGACGGCGGCGGTCACGGACTCGGCGTCCCCGAGAACCGTCCCGGTCACGGTCACCGCTCCCTCCCCCACCTCGACGGCGTCGATCTCGGCGTGCGCGGGCCGCAGCCACGTCCGCAGCGCGAGGAACCCGTCGACGGTCGGGTACGGGATCCACACCCCGACCCCTCGCCGGTCGACCCGCGGGGGCCGTCCGACCAGTGCGGCCTGTTCCACCAGCCGTGCGCTCAGCCGTACCCGCTTGTTCGTGCCGCGCGGCGCGACGTAGCAGTCCCAGCGGCCCTCGGCCAGGGTGTGCTCGGCGGGGTGGAGGGTCGCGCGCACCACGGTGTCCGGGGCGTCGGCGCTCGGCAGCAGCGGCACCCTCGCCTGCCGCTTGCCGGGGTCGCGGCGCAGCCGGGCGACGAAGTCGAGGGGCCCGGAGGGCAGCTCGGCCGGGTCGAGGAGGACGGTGAGGCCGCCGTCGCCGGTGGCGCGGGCGTGCGCGGTGGGCGTGGGAGCGCTCCCGTCGGCCTCGGCGGCGGGGGCGGCCTTCGTGGGGCGGGGCCGTACGGCGAGGGCGGCGAGCCGTTTCAGCCGGGCGGCGCCCCCTTCCCATCTGCGGCGCCGGGACCTGGAGAGCTCCTCGAAGAGGGTCTCGTAGCGGTGGGCGATGACAGCGGGGGCGTAGGTCTCGGCCTTCGTGAGGGCCGCTTTGCCGAGCCGTTCCCGCAGGGCCTCGTCGGAGACGACGCGGTTCAGCGCGTCGGCGTAGGCGTCGACGTCCCCGTCGAGCGGGACGAGGAGGCCGTCCTGGCCGTGGGTGATGATCTCGCCGGGGCCGTGCGGGCAGTCCGTGGCGACGACCGGGACGCCGCAGTGCATGGCCTCGACGATGGTCATGCCGAAGGACTCCATGTCGGAGGAGACGGCGGCGACGGCGCCCTTGGCCCATTCGGTCTCGATCGGGGAGACCGCTCCCATGAGGAACACCCGGTCGTGCAGCCCGAGCCGGTCGATCAGCTCGCGCAGGTTCTCCTTCTGCGGGCCGCGTCCGTAGATCCGCAGGGTCCAGCCGGGGTGGTCGGCGGCGACCTTGGCGAAGGCGTTCACCAGCCGGTCGTACCGCTTGATGGGGATGAGCCGGCCCGCGGCGACGATGACCCGGGAGTCCAGGGTGGACCGTTCGACGGCGGGGGCCCGGACCCCGTTGGGGACGCACACGATGGTGGTGCCGACGTCGGGCAGGGCGGCGCGGTACTGGGCGGCGTCGGCCTCGGAGACGGTGACGTAGGCGTCGAGTCCGCCGATCGCCCGGTTCTGGTCGCCGCGCAGCGGCTCCCGGTACTGGTCGAGGCTGAGGTGCTCCTGGCCGACCCGCAGATAGCGGCGCCGGCCGTCGCGGGCGAGATAGCCGTTGAGGTCGGGGCGGGTGGCGATGACGACGTCGGACCGGGTATCGGCGAGGAAGGCGCCGATGCGTTCGTCCTGGAGCCCGGTGTAGGGCATGTTCCCGGTGGCCCCGGTGTACGGGAACATCGTGCCGGGCCGCTGGGTCAGCGGGTGGTCACCCTCGAATCCGGGGCTGCCTTCGCGCAGGTCGATCAGCGAGGTCAGACGGACGCGCGGGTCGAACGGGAGGGCCGGTTCGTCGCGGGAACGGTGGACACTGACGACCTCCACGTCGTGCCGGTCGGCGAACGCGGCGGACAGGTTGGCGGTCGAGCGGATCGTGCCGCCGATACCGAAGGCGTTGTTGATCAGGAATGCGATCTTCATATGTTTTCCCCCTGGAAACCGCCCGAGCGCGGACGGCATCGCGCCCGCACCCCCTGGCGGTCAGGCAGGGGCTGCGCACGGGCACGGCTATATACGCGATACGTGGTCGACAATCAAGAAATGAATGATTCGGCGCAGCGGAAATCGGCCGATCGGGGAATCCGCGCAGAGATACGCGAGCAGAAATCCCGACCGGACGACAAAAAGCCTATGTGGCACACGTCACAAATCCGGACAAGCGCGCCGAGCGGCTCAACAGATACTCACTGGCCCAGATCCCCCCTGGTCACAGCACGAACTCCCGCTTCCCCGAACAGCCGGCGGGAGACAACAAAAAGTGAACCGAGAATATATCCATGACAAAGGAAAGACCAAGAACAATATCAGCCACACCCGCGGCAGAGGCATCGGCAAGCACCGCAGAAGCACCGGGAGACGGCACGCCGCACGGAATGCAAAACTCCGTTTCGGCTACGGAATTTCGAAGGAAGCGGGCCGCAGCGGGGTCGTTTCCAGAACGTCCGCCGCCATCCGTCCGGCCGGTCCCGCCGTCTGCTCGGCGATGCGCCGGAAGGTGTCCTGGGCCTGCCGCGCGGGCCACTCGGCCGGCAGATGCTGCACGGGCAGGCGCGGGTCGGTACGGATGACGCGCAGCCACTCGGCGACGAGACGCAGCCGGGTGGCGATCGGGTCGGCCTCGGCGACCTCGGCCGTGGTCCACCGCTTGTCGAAGGCGACGTACCCCGCGGCGAGCGTCTCCAGGTCCCAGCTCTCGCGGATCATCAGGCCGATGTCGGTGAACTCGTCGGCCTGCGCGTGGAACACCTTCACATGCGCGTCCAGGCCCAGCTCGGAGACGATCCCCCGGACGTCCACCCGCCCGGGGGCGATCCAGAGCCCGCTGTAGAGGGCGCCGAACCCGGACCAGGTGAGCCGGGAGCGCAGGTCGTGCCGCTGGCGCTGCCAGGACTCGGGGAGGGAGAAGCCGAGGAGGGTCCAGGTGCCGTCCCAGTCCTCGTTCACCGCGCCGTCGCGCCAGATGCGCTGGCCGCCGTCGCGCAGGATGTCCTCCGCGTGCGGGGTGAGGCCGAAGAACATCCGCCGGCCCTCGCGCTGGCGCCGCAGCAGCCCCCGGTTGACCATCCGTGTGAGCGTCGACCGCACGGCCTGCTCGCCCGTGCCGACGCGCCCGAGTACGTCGATGATGCTGCCCGAGTACGCCCCGAGGCCGCTCTCACCCCGGTCCAGCACGTGGTTGCCGAAGAAGGCGAGCACCAACGACTGCGGCCGCGGCTGCGGCACGTCGACGACCTCGGCGTCCAGGATCTCGTCCTCCACAGCGCAAGAGTACGGGGGTTGCCAGGAGCCGGTCAGGGGGCGGGGGCCGCGGCCCCCGCCCCCTCTCGACCGGAGTTCACGGCGCATGCAGGGTGTGGCGACACCCGTCAGGAGGCCACCTCTTGCTTCCTGGCACCTGCGGGGACGGCCGCCTCGCCCAGCGTCTCCTGGTGCGTCTCGCGTACGAACCACACGGTCACGGCGGTGATCGCGGCGCCGCCGCAGATCAGCAGGGCGACCGGGGTGCCGGAACCGCCGTTGGCGGCGACCAGGCTTCCGGCGATCATGGGGGAGAAGCCGGCGCCGATCAGCGTGGCGAGCTGGTAGCCCAGCGAGGCCCCGGTGTAGCGGACACGCGTGCCGAACATCTCGGTCAGCAGGGCCCCGAGCGGCCCGTACATCACCGACTGGGCGATGCCGTGGCCCAGCACGACCGCGAGGATCAGCAGGCCCGGTGAGCGGGAGTCCACCAGCGCCAGGACGGGGAAGGCCAGGGCGGCCGAGGCGACGGCACCGGCCAGGACCACCGGGCGGCGCCCGACCCGGTCCGAGAGCGCCGACGCGCACGGCAGCACCACCAGCGCCACCGCCGCGGAGACCGTCAGCGCGGTGAGCACCTGCGGCCGGGGGTACCCGATGCCCGTCGCGTACGAGATCAGATAGCTGGTCAGCAGCGACTGCGCGGTGAACGCGCCGATGCCGACGCACGCCGCCAGGACCAGCGCCCTGGGCCGGCGCACGACCTCCAGCAGCGGCAGCCGGGCCTGCCCCCGGTCCTTCTTCACGCGGGTGAACAGCGGGCTCTCCACGACCTGCAGCCGCACGAACAGCCCCACTCCGAGCAGCACCACACTCAGCAGGAACGGCACCCGCCACCCCCACGCGGCGAACTGCTCGCGCGGCATCGCCACGACCATGGTGACCACCAGCGAGGACAGCAGGGAGCCCAGCGGTGCTCCCATCTGCGTGAAGCTGGACCACAGCCCGCGTCGCCGTTCGCCGGCGTGTTCGACGACCATCAGCGTGGCGCCGCCCCACTCGCCGCCGATGGCGATGCCCTGCAGCACCCGCAGGGTGATCAGCAGGACGGGCGCCCACACGCCGATGGTCTCGTAGGTGGGCAGCAGGCCGATGAGGAAGCTGGCGCCACCCATCAGCCCCATGGTCAGCAGCAGCATCGACTTGCGGCCGAGCCGGTCGCCGAAGTGCCCGAACACGATCCCGCCCAGCGGACGGGCGACGTATCCGGCGGCGAACGTGCCGAACGCGGCGATCGTGCCCACGGCGGGATCCGCACCGGGGAAGAACAGCTCGCCGAACACCAGCGCGGCGACCGTTCCGTAGACGAGGAAGTCGTAGAACTCGACAGCGGTACCGAGCAGCCCGGACAGCGCCACACGACGCAACTGCCTTGTCCGCAGGGCCTGTTCGGCCTGCTCGGCGGGGTTGGGGAGGGGGGACGGGGACATGTGGGTCTCCCTGGAGCTGAGGGGGAACGAGGGAGGGACACCGCGAAGGTAGGCGCACATTCGCCCGCCGTCAATATTCTGCACAACTTCGAGTGGCCGCCTCGCCCCGCGAGAACCCCGTCGTCCCTGAGGGCTCAGACCTGGACGAAGCGGGTCAGACCTGCTCCAGGAACTCCAGCCGATTTCCCACCGGGTCCTCGGAGTAGAACCGCCGGTGCCCGGGCAGGCCGTCGTCCCAGATGACGACGGCCCCACGCCCGGCCAGCCGGGCGGCGAACGCGTCGATGCCCCGCACCCGCAGCCCGGGGTGGGCCTTCCTCGGCGGCCGGAAATCCGCCTCCGCCCCGAGGTGCAACAGCACGTCCCCCGCCGCGAACCAGCACCCTCCCCGCACGGCGAGCGCGGGCGGCTTCTGGATCTCCGCCATCCCGAGAACGCCGACGTAGTACGCCCGCAGCCGGCCCTCCGTGCCGGGCGGTGCGGCGAGCAGGACATGGTCGACGGCGGTGATCATCGGCTGGTCTCCGGCTTGTGGGCGACGGTGAAGATGCGGCGGAACGGGAACGGGGTGCCGTGGGCGGTGGCCGGATACGCCGCACGGAGGGCCGTGCGGTACTCGGCGACGAAGGGGTCCGCCTCCGCGCCCAGTTCGGTGAGGATCGGGCGCAGGCCCGTCCCCCTGACCCAGTCGAGCACCGGATCCTCGCCCTGGAGGAGGTGGACGTACGTCGTCTCCCAGGCGTCGACCTCGCAGCCGAGGTCGGCGAGGGCGGCGTGGTACTCGACGGGGGTGTGGACCGCGTCGGCGTGGCGGAGGGTGACGCCGAGGCGGCTCCTCCAGCGGGCGGAGTGCGCCAGTTCGCGCATGAGGCGGTGGCTGGGCGAGTCGAAGTTCCCGGGGACCTGGAAGGCGAAGGTGCCGCCGGGCGCCAGGGCGTCGACCCAGACGGGGAAGCGGTCGAGATGCCCGGGCACCCACTGGAACGTGGCGTTGGCGACGATCAGGTCGTACGGCTCCGGGGGCGCCCAGGTACGGACGTCGGCGGCGGCGAAGTCGAGGCTGCCGCCGCCCGGGGTGGGCCCCTCGTGGTCGGCCCTGGCCCGGTCGAGCATCTCCGGCGAGTTGTCGTACCCGGTGATGCGCGCGGTGGGCCAGCGGTCGGCGAGGAGCCGGGTGACGTTGCCGGGGCCGCAGCCGAGGTCGGCGACGCGGGGGTGCGCGGCGGGCGGGTCGGGGATGTGGGCGAGCAGGTCCACGAAGGCACGGGCGCGGTGACCGGCGTGCCGCAGGTACTGCTGGGGGTCCCAGGTGGGGCTGGTGGCGGGCATGGGGACGTCCTCCTCGTCATCCGTCATGACTGGCCTGTCACAAGGCATCCCCACTCTCGACCGCACTTATCTCGAAGTCAAGAGACTTGACTCTAATCATCTCGACATCAAGAGACTTCACATCGACACAACCACTACACTGATCGTCATGGAGGACGAGGTCGATCGGCTGGTCGCAGCGTGGCGCCGGGAGCGCCCCGACCTCGACGTGGAGCCGCTGGAAGTACTCAGCCGGGTGAGCAGACTGGCCCGGCACCTGGATCGCGCGCGTCGGCTGGCGTTCGCCGAGCACCAGCTGGAGCCGTGGGAGTTCGACGTGCTGACGGCGCTGCGGCGGGCGGGCGACCCGTACCAGCTCTCGCCCGGTCAGCTGCTCACGCAGACGCTGGTGACTTCGGGCACGATGACCAACCGTATCGACCGGCTCACGAAGAAGGGCCTGGTCGAGCGACTTCCCGACCCCAGTGACCGTCGGGGCGTGCTCGTCCGGCTCACGGACGAGGGCCGGGACCGGGCGGACCAGGCACTCGCCGGTCTTCTCGACCAGGAACGCGCGATCCTGGCCGAACTCTCCCGCGCCCAGCGCGGCGAGCTGGCCGGCCTGCTGCGCCAGTTGACCGCCCCGTTCGACAACATTCCCGGCTAGGGCCCTCAGTCGCCGACCGGTCCTGCCGAAGGCAGCGGGGTCCGGCACGCATCGGACCCCGTCCACCGGCGGACGTCAGGCGCTGCTGCTCTCCTCCGGGATGATCCGGCCGACGGGCCCCAGGTCGACGGGCCCCACGCCCGCGCGGCGGGCGAGGGCCACGGCGGCGAGGGTGGAGTGGACGCCGAGCTTTCCGAGGACGTTCTGCATATGCGTGCGGACGGTGTGCGGGGAGAGGAACAGGCGCTCGGCGACGGCCTTGCGCCCCAGGCCCGCCACCATGCACCGGAGCACTTCCCGCTCACGCGGGGTGAGGGACTCGACGAGCCGCTCACTCTCCGTGCGGTGCTTGCGTGCGGCGGTCAGCTCCCGCAGGACGCCGGTGAGCAGCGCGGGCGGCAGATGTGTCTCTTCGCGCAGCACGCCCCGGATGACGGTGAGCAGCCGGGAGAGCGAGCAGTCCTTGGCGACCCAGCCGGACGCGCCCGCCTGGAGGGCCAGCGCGGCCCGGCGCGGATCGTCCTTCTCGGCGAGGACGACGATCCGTACGCTCGGCTGTCCCGAACGCACGCCCGCGACGAGCGATATGCCGTCCACGAGGCCGTCCTCGCTGCCGTCCGGCACGGGTACGGCGGTCGGCCGCGCACCCGGGAGCTGTGCCTGGCCTCCCAGATCGGCGTCGACCAGGAGCACGTCGAACTTGCGTCCTTCCGCCGCCGCGCGGTCCAGACAGCGCAGCGCGGCGGGGCCGCTGCCGGCGGCGGACACGTCGACGTCCGGCTCGGCGGCCAGCGCCGCCGCGAGCGACTCGGCGAAGATGCGGTGGTCGTCGACGACCAGGACTCGGATGCGAACCACTGAAACCCCCACTGGTCGGGGGACGACCGGCGCGAGTACGGCGCCCGGAGCGTGCCCCGGTTTACACCTGGGACGGGGCGTCGCAGCCGCACGGCCGCCGCCGTGCTGAACCGCTACCCCCACTCCGGGCGTCGTACCCGACTGTCTCGCCCCCTGATCAGCACCGGCCCCCACCGGCGCTGTTCATCAGAGTAAGGCCGGGGGGCGGGAGCGGAAGCTGATTTGCAGAACTGGTTGTCCAGCGCGTTTATCGTGTGCCGCATGTTTCGTATGGAGACAGAAGTCGACAGAGAACGAAGGCGGTTGCTTCATTCCCGATTGCGGGCCAGCAACACCGCCGCCTCGCCGATTCTCCGCGAGCTGCGCGGAACGCCCGACGAACGCGAAGTCCCGCTGCACGTCTGGGTCCTGGACGACAGCGACGACCTCGCGGGCGGCCTGGTCGGCCACACCTGGGCCGGCTGGCTCCACATCACCTATCTGTGGGTCGACGAACGCCACCGGGGCGCGGGGCTCGGCTCCCGTCTGATGTCGACGGCCGAACACCTGGCCGTCCAGGACCGCGCCTGCCGCTCGGCCCGCCTGGAGACCTGGGACTTCCAGGCCCCGGAGTTCTACAGACGCCTCGGGTACGAGGTGGTGTGCGTGATCCCCGACTATCCGCCGGGGATCACGGAGTACACGCTGACGAAGAGGCTCGGGTGAGCCGTGGGGGACGCGACACGGGCTCAGGCGTTTGCTACGGAGTGCGTCCGAGGTTCGTGACGAGGATGCGGATCATGTCGTCGTCGATCAGATAGAGGACTCGGTAGCGGCCGACCCGGAGGCGCCGGGTGTTGGAGCCGTACGCGGTGGAGTTGCCGGGGCGCGGCACTTTGGCGAGAGTGTCCACGGCCTCGTACACGGCGGCGAGACCTACGGGGTCGTCCGCGAGGAACCGCACAGCCGCGCTGGTGGCACCCGGTTCCCAGATGATGCGATAGGTCACGGACGCAGCCCCAGCATCCGCCCGACCTCTTCGTGCGGAATGCCCTCCCCGAGCGTCCCCTCCGCCTTGCGCCGCTGGTAGTCCGCGACCGCGAGGGCGTCTTCGAGATCCTCTATCACCTGCGGTGAGACAAGAAGCGCGGCCACATGCCCGTGGTCCGTGAGGGCGATGGTCTCGCGGCCGTGAGCGGCCCGACGGACGAGGTCACCGAGTTGGGAGCGGGCCGCGCTGATCGCAATCTCAGTCATGCGCCGATGATGCCACAAGGTTCACCTTGTGGCATCATCATGCACGTTTCAAGTCAGGAGACCCGCCGCGCCCCCGCCGACGGCACCGCCACGAAGACGCGCGGGGCCGTGAAGGCGGCGTCGGCGAAGGACTCCTCCACCGCCTTGGTGACCGCGTCCGCGTCGGTCGCGTCGACGAGGACGATCGCGGAGCCGCCGAAGCCGCCGCCGGTCATCCGGGCGCCGAGGGCGCCGGCGGCGAGGGCGGTGTCGACGACGAGGTCCAGCTCGGGGCAGGAGATGCGGAAGTCGTCGCGGAGCGAGGCGTGGCCCTCGACCAGGACGGGGCCGATCGCGCGGGTCTCGCCCGACTCCAGGAGGGAGACCACGCGCTCGACGCGCTGGTCCTCGGTGACCACGTGCCGGACCAGGCGGCGGACCTCCTCGTCGTCGCCGAGGCGGTCCAGGGCCGCGTCCAGCTCGTCGTAGGCGACGTCGCGCAGCGCGTCGACGCCGAGCAGGGCGGCACCCTTCTCGCAGCCGGCCCGGCGCTTGCCGTACTCGCCCTCGCTGTGGGAGTGCTTCACCTGGGTGTCGACGACCAGGAGCTGCATGCCCTCGGCGGCCAGGTCGAAGGGGATCTGCCGCTGGGACAGGTCCCGGGTGTCGAGGAACAGGGCGTGGCCGGTCTCGCAGCACGCGGAGGCCGTCTGGTCCATGATCCCGGTCGGGGCGCCGACGTAGACGTTCTCCGCGCGCTGGCACAGGCGGGCCAGCTGCCAGCCCTTGAGGCCCAGGTCGTAGAGGTCGTTGAGGGCGAGGGCCACGACCACTTCCAGGGCCGCCGAGGAGGAGAGGCCGGCGCCCGTCGGGACCGTGGAGGTCAGATGGATGTCCGCGCCGGTCACCGCCGTGTGGCCCGCCTCGCGCAGGGCCCAGGCCACGCCCGACGGGTACGCCGTCCAGGCGCGGTCGGCCTCCGGGGTCAGCGCGTCGAGGGACAGCTCGACCACCCCGCCCTCGACGTCGTCGGAGTGCAGGCGCAGGACGCCGTCCGTGCGCCGGGAGACGGCCGCGACGGTGGTGTGCGGGAGGGCGAAGGGCATGACGAAGCCGTCGTTGTAGTCGGTGTGCTCGCCGATGAGGTTCACCCGGCCCGGCGCGGCCCACACTCCCTCCGGCGCCGCCCCGTAGAGCTCCTCGAACCGCTCGGCGACGACGACAGCCTCGCTCATCCCCTGACCCTGACCTTTCCGTACTCGACCGACGAACCGGCTCGGCCGACGAACTGGCCGAGCCGGCACACTACTTGGCGCGCGAGGGGGTGCGGATCCGCGCCCCTTCGGCGCGTCACGCGACCCGCGCCGCGCCGCCCGCGTGGACCTCCGGGCCCGCGCCCGCGCGAACCACCGGGCACACGCCCGCGTGAACTACTGGGCCCGCTCCTGCGTGAACCGCCACGCGTCGGCCACGATCTCCGCGAGGTCCGCGCGCGACGGGTTCCAGCCGAGCCGTTCGCGGGCCGTGGCGGCGGAGGCGACCAGGGTGGCGGGGTCACCGGCCCGGCGCGGGGCGACGACCTCGGGGATCGGGTGGCCGGTGACCCGGCGGACGGTCTCGATCACTTCGCGCACCGAGAAGCCGTTGCCGTTGCCCAGGTTGCAGATGAGGTGTTCACCCGGCCGCGCGGCGTCCAGCGCCAGCAGGTGGGCGTCGGCGAGGTCGGCGACGTGGATGTAGTCGCGGACGCAGGTGCCGTCGGGGGTCGGGTAGTCCTCGCCGAAGACGGAGATCGCCTCCCGCCTGCCCTGCGCGACCTGGAGCACCAGCGGGATGAGGTGCGACTCGGGGTCGTGGCGCTCACCGCAGGAGCCGTACGCCCCGGCGACGTTGAAGTAGCGCAGCGAGACGGCGCCCAGGCCGTGGGCGGCGGCCTCGCCGGTGATCATGTGGTCGACGGCCAGCTTGGAGGCGCCGTACGGGCTGGTCGGCCTCGTCGGAGCGGACTCCACGATGGGGGTGGTCTCCGGCTCGCCGTAGGTGGCGGCGGTGGAGGAGAACACCAGCTTGCGGACGCCCGCCTCGCGCATCGCGGCGAGCAGCGCCATGGTGCCGCCGACGTTGTTGTCCCAGTACTTCTCGGGCTTCACGACGGACTCGCCGACCTGCGAGAACGCGGCGAAGTGCAGGACGGCGTCGAAGGTGCCGTCGAGCCACTTGCCGGCGTCGCGGATGTCGCCCTCGATGAAGGACGCGCCGGCGGGCACGCCCTCGCGGAAGCCGGTCGAGAGGTTGTCGAGGACGACGACCTCGTGGCCCGCCTCCAGCAGATGCTGGGCGACCACGCTGCCGACGTAGCCCGCGCCACCGGTGACCAGGTACTTACCGCTCATGAACTCGCTACCTCTCGCAGTCGCTCGGCCGCGCGCTCCGGCGGCACGTCGTTGATGAACACGTTCATGCCGGATTCGGAACCCGCGAGAAACTTCAGCTTGCCGGGGGTGCGGCGAATGGTGAAGAGCTCCAGATGCAACGCGAAGTCCTCGCGCTGGACACCCTCGAACTCCTCCAGCGTGCCGAACGGGGCCTGGTGCCAGGCCGCTATGTACGGCGTCAGAGGCTCACCCTCGCCGAAGATCCGGTCGAAGCGCCTCAAGAGTTCCAGATAAACCTTGGGGAACTCTGAGCGCGCCCCCTCGTCGAGGCCGAGCAGGTCCGGCACCCGGTGGCGCGGGTACAGGTGCACCTCGTACGGCCAGTGCGCCGCGAAGGGCACGAAGGCGACCCAGTGCTCGGTCTCCAGGACCACCCGCTCCCCCGCGAGTTCGCTCTCCAGGACGGCGTCGAACAGGTTCTCGCCGCCGGTGGCGTCCTTGTGGGCCGCCAGTGAGCGCAGCATCAGCGCGGTACGGGGCGTGGTGAAGGGGTACGCGTAGATCTGCCCGTGCGGGTGCCCCAGGGTCACGCCGATCTCGGCACCGCGGTTCTCGAAGCAGAACACCTGCTCGACGGAGGGGAGATGGGACAGCTCTGCGGTGCGGTCGGTCCAGGCCTCCAGGACGAGGCGGGCCTGCTCCTCGGTCAGGTCGGCGAAGGACGCGTTGTGGTCCGAGGTGAAGCAGACGACCTCGCAGCGGCCGGAGTCGCCGGCGAGGGAGGGGAAGCGGTTCTCGAAGACCACGGCGTCGTACGAGGAGTCCGGGATCTCGCTGAGCCGGTCGCCCTCGGAGGGGCAGAGCGGGCATTCGTTCGCCGGGGGGTGGTAGGTGCGGCCCTGGCGGTGCGAGGCGATCGCCACGGAGTCACCGAGCAGCGGATCCCGGCGTACCTCCGAAGTGGTGACGGTGCGCTCCAGGGGCCGCTTGTCCACCGCGTCGCGCACGGTGTCGTCGCGCAGGTCGTAGTAGATCAGCTCACGACCGTCGGCCAGCCGGGTCGAGGTCTTTTTCACGCCGGACTCCCCATCCCACCCATCAAACAGAACCAAACACATCAAAGCACAAGTTCCGACGTTCGTCACCATCACAATCAAACAAAGATCACCAGATCCGGACTATCGGTTGGCTGTCCGGGTGCAAAGCAGTTGGCCCCCGCCGGTCGCCCGGCGGGGGCCAACTGCGTTCTCCTCGTCTACTTGGTGGTGCGGTACGCGCGGTGGATGGTCTGGGTCAGGGTGTTGCCGTCGGCGTCGGTGAGGGCGACGCGGAGGGAGACGGGGCCGGGCTCGGCGGGGCTGCGCAGCTTGAGCAGCTTGCCGTTCACGGGGGTGGTCTTCTTCCAGGTCCTGCCGTCGTCGTAGGAGACGGTGAAGGCCAGCTTGCGCAGCGTGCCGACCTCGGTGGCCGCGCCCTGGAGGGCGAACGGCACGGTGAGGGTCGTGTCGGCCTCGGCGGTACTGGCCGTCGACAGCTTGGGCGTGTAGCGGACGACCGTCAGCGGGAGCCGCTCGGGGGTGTCACCGGAGACGTGCGCCGAGGCGAAGGTCCAGGTGGCGGTCGTCCGGGTGCTGACCGCGGACTGTGCCGGAGCGCGGGAGACGTCCACGGCGAGCTTGTAGGCGCGCCTGCCCGCGGGAACGGTGTACGAGTCGCCGTTCAGAGGAGCGTCCACGGCGAAGATCTTCCTGCCGTCGGCGTGGAGCGAGCTCCTGGCCCTGGTGTGGTCGGAGCTCCCCTGGTTGCCGACGCCGTCGGAGAACAGCGGGACGTACGCCGTGAAGGTGTCACCGACGCGTACCGCTCCGGGCTGGTCGAGGACGGCCGCGAGGGCACCTGCGGGGAGGGTCGGGCCGAAGACGCCGATGTTGAAGCGCTGGGTGTGGTCCTTGCCCGCCGCGTACGCCCTGGGGACGCCGGCCTGTGTGCTCTCCCACGTCGGCTCGCCCTCGGCGTCGGGGGCGCCGTACTGGCTGACCTGGTAGAACCACTTGATTCCGTTGGGCAGCACGTAGTCGGTGCCGGTCAGCGGCAGACGGCCCGCGGTCGAGTGCTGGTTGTAGAAGCCGCCGTGCGTCAGCGGTGCGGCGACGATGGTCGTGGTCTTGCCCTTGACGGGCGTACCGACGACGACCTTGACCTTGGTGAGCTGGGCCCGCTTGACGTTCTTGGTGAAGCCGGACAGGTCACCCGTACGGTTCCAGGCCAGCCGGTAGTTGACGGACTTGTGGGTCCAGATGCCGTGGTACATCGCGGACACCTCGGCGGCCGGCGCCGGGGCACCCAGCTGTCCGACGCGGAGGCTGCCGAAGGAGCGGACGTCGTACACAGAGGTGTACGGCTTGTCGTTGACGTCGACGTGGAGGAAGAACATCGCGCCCGCGGGCTTGGCCGCGCCGTCCGGCACGGTGATCTTGAGGGGCTTCGTCTTCCGGGCGTCCATGACCAGGGTCGTGTCCTTGGTCAGCGCGAACTTCGGGTACAGCAGCACGGACCCTCCGTCGCCGGCGGTGCGGAGCATGCCTTCCAGGGCGTAGCGCCCCTTCGGCAGACGGATGGTGACCTCGCCGTCCTTCTCGTCGGAGGCCTCCGTCCAGATGTCGTTGTCCAGGCCGTAGATACTCGTCGAGGCGTCGCCGAGGGCCTTGCCCTTGAGGTCGAGGTGCTTGATGGTCAGGTCGTACGACTCGACCTCGCGGACCACGCCCAGGGAGGTGCGCGCGGTCGTCGTGCCGTCGGCGGTGGTGGCGGTCAGCGAGCCTCCGAAGCTGCCTTCGGCCGTTCCCACGCGGGTGTCGGTGGTCACGGTGGCGGTCGCCTCACCGCCCGCCGGGACGGTGAGCCGCTGCGGCGAGACCGTGAACAGGCCCTCCGCCGCCGGCCTTCCGTCGTTGCCGTAGGCGTCGGTGGCCAGGTCGAGGGTGACCGGCTCGGTGCCCGCGTTGCGGTAGGTGACGTCCTTGGTGACCGGCTGGTCGTCGGTGTGGGGGTACGCCTGTGTCCCGAAGCCCAGCGCGGTGGGACTGCTGGTGAGCTGCTGGGTGATCGCCCTGGCGACGTCCACCCGGCCGCTGCCCTGTGTGTACGCGGAGGTGGCGTCGGTCGGCGTCGCGGAGGCGGTGAGGGCGGCCTTGATCTGCGGGCCCGTCCAGTCCGGGTGCCGCTGCGCCAGGATCGCCGCGGCGCCCGCCACGTGCGGGGTCGCCATCGACGTACCGCTCATGGAGACATAGCCGTCGGCGGCGGGGTCGCCCATGTCGCCTTCGGCGGCCTCGGCGGCGACGATGTCCACGCCCGGCGCGGTGACGTCGGGCTTGAGGAAGCCGTCGGCCGTGGGACCTCGGCTGGAGAACTCGGCGATGGCGTCCCGGCGGTCGACCGCGCCGACGGTGAGCGCGGCGGCCGCGCTGCCGGGGGTGCCGATGGTGCCCTCTCCCGGCCCCTCGTTGCCGGCGGCTATGACGAACAGGGCGCCGGAACTGGCCGACAGGTCGTTGACGGCCTGCTCGACGGGGTCGATGCCGGGGGCGTCGGTGCCGCCCAGACTCATGTTGACGACCTTGGCGCCCTGCGCGACGGCCCACTGCATGCCCGCGATGACGCCGGAGTCGTCGCCCTCGCCGGAGTCGTCGAGCACCTTGCCGGCCAGGAGCCGGGCGCCGGGCGCGGCGCCCGCGTACTTCGCGCCCGTGGGGGACGCGGCCCCGGAGCCCGCGATCGTCGAGGCCACATGGGTGCCGTGGCCCGCGCGGTCGACGGTGTCCGCGGCGGCGGAGAAGTTCTTCACCGCGTCGATACGGTCCCTGAGGTCCGGGTGGGTGGCGTCGACGCCGGTGTCGAGGACGGCGACCTTGACGCCCTTGCCGTCGTATCCCGCCGTGTGCGCCGCGGGCGCGCCGATCTGCGGCACGCTCTTGTCCAGGGTCGCCCTGACCTTGCCGTCCAGCCAGATCTTCCTGACCTTCGCGGAGCCGGTCGCGCTGGTGAGGGTCTCCCACAGCGCGGAGCCCTCGGACTTACGGGCGCGTACGGCGTCACCGTTGATGCTCGGCAGATCCCGCCGGACGGTCGCGCCCGCGCTTCGGAACGTGCTCGCCGACAGGGCTGTGCCCTTGTCGTAGGTGACGATCAGCGGCAGGTCGGAGCGGCGGGCGTCGTCGTAGCGCGAACTCACCAGTCGCGTCACGTCGAACAGCCGCCGGTCGGCGGTCCCGTTCGCGATCAGCGGTTCGGCGTCACGCGGCAGGACGTACGCGTGGCCCTCGGCCTGCTGGACGCGGAAGGCCATCCCCTCGCGGCCCTCGGCGGCCGCCACGCCGGTGACCTTGCCCATGGCGTCGAGGGTCACTTTGTCGCCGGTGACGAGGGTGACGGTCCTCGCGGGGGCGCCGGCCGGGGGCCCCGGCCGGGCGGCCTCGGCACTGTCGGATGTGCTCACCAGCAGTCCGGCGCCGAGCGCCGCCGCCAGGGCGGCCGCCGACGGGACGGTGGTGACCATTCGTTTCCTGCGCTTGTGCGACGTCAACTCGGGCCTTTCGACATGGTTCATGGCGATGTGCTCGCCGGTTCGGGGCAGCATCAGGGCGCGGCCGAGCGACGCTGTGGCCGCTCGGCCGCGTAGGGGGCGGAAGACCGCCGGAGGATCGGGTCGGACGAGGCGCCTGGCCGGACGGTCAGACGAGGCGCTTGCGACCCCAGAGGATGACGAACGCGGCGATGCCGGCGGTCAGGGCCAGCAGGATCGAGGCGCCGAGCCACTGCATGGAGGACATCTGCGAGATCGGGAGGTAGTCGACCGACCAGCCGACGACCTGCGCCTCGTCCAGGCAGGCCTCGCGGGCCTTCTCCGTCGGCTCGGCACAGCTGCCCCAGCCGATGAGGTCGCCGGAGGCGGTGAGGTAGAACTCGTCCAGCTGGTGGGCGCCCTCGGGCATGTTCGGCGCGGAGTCGTTCCCGACACCGTTGTGGGTGGTGACCGTGACGACGTTCCCGAGGGACGTCCGGAAGTACGACCAGACCACCTGCAGCGCGACGGCGAAGCCCAGGGTGACGACCATGGACAGCAGGGTCCTGCGCAGCAGCATGCCGATCGCCACGCCACCGACGACGGTGAGCAGGGTGAGCGCCACGGGCACGGGTCCGGTGTTGTCGAAGGCGGGACCGTCGGCCCAACTCATGAAGTACGACGACGACTTGAGGGGCGACCACCACCAGGTGAACGCGGCGGAGAGCGCCATGGTGCACACCACGACCACGAGCGCGGTCACCCCGAGCTTGGTGGCGATCCAGCGAACGCGGCTGACGGACTGCGCGGTGACCAGCTTGCCGGTGCCGGTCTCCAGGTCGCCGGCGAGCAGGGGCGCACCGACGAAGACACCGACCAGGACGGGCAGGAACCCGAGCGTCGTGGCGGCCATGTTGAGCGGATCCTGGTCGTATGCGGTTTCCCAGCCGGACTTGAGGTCGGGGTAGCCGTACCCGTCGAGGTACGTGATCAGTTGCTGGCGCTGGTAGACGATCACCGCGACGGTGATCGCGGTGGCGGCCAGGAGCGTCCAGTAGGCGGCACGGTGCTGACGCCAGACGAGCCAGTTCATGCCGCTGAGCCGGAGACCGCGGCCACGGCCGGTCGCGCCGCGGGCGGAGTCGGAGAAGGTGCTGCCGGTGCCGCCGGTGCTGGTCATCGTGCTCATGCCGCCACCGTCTGCGGGGCGACGTAGGAACTGGGGCTGATCAGCGGCGGGGCTTCGGGCGAGCGCAGATAGGCGAGCAGGAGCTCCTCCAGGTTCGGGGTGCTCGCCTCCCACGGGCCGCCGGTGACCGGCCCGTCGGGGCGTATCAGTGCGGTGAACTGCCGTCCGCTGGTGCGGGTCTCGACCACCGTGTGGTACGCCAGCTCCGGGGGCGTCCGCCCGTCGGACCGGACCCCGGTCAGCACGGCGTGGGAGGTGCGGAGTTCGTCGACCTCACCGGCCAGGCGCAGCCCGCCGCCCGCGATGACCAGCAGGTAGTCGCAGGTGTTCTCCAACTCGGCGAGCATGTGGGTGGACATCAGCACGGTGGTGCCGCGCTCGGCTGCCTCCGCCAGCAGGGTGCCCATCAGCTCGTGGCGGACCAGTGGGTCGAGGTCGGACATCGGCTCGTCGAGGAGCAGCAGGTCGGGACGCTTGCCGAAGGAGACGGCGAAGGCCACCCGGGTGCGCTGGCCGCCGGAGAGCGTGCCGATCTTGGCGTCGAAGGGCACATTGCCCGCGCGGACGATGTCCTCGGCGGCCCGCTGGTCCCAGCCGGGGTTCAGCTCTCGTCCCATCCGCAGGGTCTCGGCGACGGTGAAGCGCCGGAACAGGGGCTTCTCCTGGGCGAGGAACGCGGTACGCCGAGTGGCCTCCGCGGACTCCGGGGCCGCGCCGAACACGCGCAGGGTGCCGGTGGTCGGCTCCAGCAGGTTGGCGGCGATGGCCATCAGCGTGGTCTTGCCGGCCCCGTTGGGACCGACCAGACCGCAGATCCGCCCGGCCGGCAGCCGGAAGGAGCAGTCCCGAAGCGCCCAGCCCCGGCGGTACTTCCGGCCTATCCCGCGGGCTTCTATCGCGGACGTGTCCGCCGACCCCCCGTAGCCCGTTTCGTAGCTCGTCATGCGTGTCCCCTTGTCCCCGTGGTTCCTGTGGTTCCTGTGGTTCCGGTGGTACCTGCTGGTTCGGTCGTTCCTGCCGGTCCCGCTGGTCTCGCTGGTCCCGCACCCTCGGCGGCAGGCCTGGTCCCGGCGTACCGCTCCTCCATCACCGACGTGACCAGAGCGGTCACGTCGTCCGGCTCAAGACCCGCCTCGCGGGCCCGGTCCATCCAGCTCCCCAGCTCGCCGCGCAACAGCGAATCCACCGCCGCCTGCGGACGAGCCAGCGACTGACGCACGAACGTCCCCAGTCCCGGCCGTGCTTCGACCAGCCCCTCCCGCTCCAGCTCGCGGTACGCCTTGAGCGTGGTGTTGGGGTTGACCGCGGAGGTCTCCGCAACCGCCTTGGCCGTGGGCAACTGGTCGCCGGGCCCGAGTACGCCGAGCCGCAGCGCCTGCTTGGTCTGCTGGACGATCTGCTGGTAGGCGGCGACCCCGCTCCGCCTGTCGATGCGGAACTCCAACGCCTTCACCACCATTCCACTAGTCGACTAGTGAAATGATGATGGAGCACCGATCGCGAACCTGTCAAAGCCCACAGGTCGGGGCGCCGGAACGGTCTGCGAGCCGCCGTCGGACGCCTCGGCCGGTCCGGCGACGTCGTGGGCACGGCTCCCACCCCGCCCATCCGAGACCCCCGACCGATGAGATTTCGTTCAGGTTCCTTGCCGCACCCGCGACAGCAATCGGCACTCCGCCGGCCACGGTGCAATCGTCGGTGCAATCGGCCCGGACAAGGGGGACGGCGGGCCCGTCTACCGAGGCGCGGCCGCGGCCACGTGCCTGGTGGGTCTCACCGACGGGACTCTGACGACACCTCGCGAGCCGGAAGCCGCCGAAGACCTGAGGACGTGTACACCATCAGCGCCGCCGCCGTCCCGCGCGAAACGGGACGAAGGCACGGGCGCCGACCTTTTGCGTCTCTCACTGACGCTGGTGCGC
Organism: Streptomyces gottesmaniae; assembly: GCF_031845845.1. Classification (NCBI taxonomy): domain Bacteria; kingdom Bacillati; phylum Actinomycetota; class Actinomycetes; order Kitasatosporales; family Streptomycetaceae; genus Streptomyces; species Streptomyces gottesmaniae. Next base: position 29,780 of record NZ_JAVRFJ010000030.1, on the reverse strand, counting down.
CCACGACCGGGACGCACCAGTGGGCAAGACGCCAGCCGGGTCAGGCATGGTCGTCGTCGGACAGTTCGGCGGCGTCGGTGACCTCGCAGGCCCGGTCCACCCAGATCTGGAGGCGGTCGGGGTCGGTGCAGCTGCGTACCCTCTGGCGGACGGAGTCGGGTACGTCGATGTGAGCCGGTCGAGCGTGCGCAGGACGCCGGCGATCCGCTCCGCGATTCGTTCCTCGACCCGACCCTCCTCTCGCAGCTTCACCGCGACCGGGTTCTTGTAGAAGTAGTTCACCGATGTCGGGGTTCACGGTCCGCAGAGCCGCCGCGAGGTCAGAGGAGGCCGAGGGGGAGCGCCGGAGTAGACCTTCCGGCTGTGCGGGGCGGGGACCAGGGGCCGCTGCCCCGCACAGGCGCTCGGCCCCGGTACGCAGTACCTGATCAGCGGAACAGATCCTCGGCGGCGGTCACCCGAAGGGCTCGCTCCGCCCAGATCATGAGCTGGTCCCGGTCAGGACAGTCGGTGACTCGTTCGCGGACGTGGTCCGGCACCGGGATGCCGCGCCATTCGAGGGTCTTGAAGATCATCTCGATCTGGGCCTGGATCCGGCCTTCCTCCCGGCCTTCCTCACGCGTCTGCTCAGCGAGCGGGTGTCGCCAGAAGTACTGCGTATCCGTCATGAGGTCCCTCCAGATCTGCTGTGCCTCGGGGTCCTTCAGGCACGAGTCGACGAACTGCACGAAGACCGCGGCGCTCTCCGCGTCGATGGTATGCAGGGCGGCCACCAGGGATTTCAGTATGGCGGCAGCCTTGGGGCCCTTGCCATGCGTCATCGCCGAGAGCACCGCGAGAGAGACATCTCGCTCGGCCGCTCGCTCGTCCGCGATGACCGGTACGTTGTCCGGGCCCAGCACGAGCGGCCGTACCGTCAGCGAGGGGCGACCGCGTACCCCGAGATGGATAGGCTGCGCCGCCCAGCGGGCCGTGGCGCGGCTCTGGGTGATCACGATCAGCACCGGGTCGCAGTGGTACTTCGCGTACAGGTAGCTGAGGTAGTACGGCCAACTGCGTTGCTTGGCTTCGTCCTTCTTGCCCTGGGACTCGACGACCAGGAGATACGTCCCCTCGTCGGTCTCCGCCCGTAAGAGCGTGTCCACGCGCCGCTCGACCGGTTCGATCTCCGTGAGGTCGACATTCATGGCGGCGAACTCGCGCGGCTCGGGGAAGGGCACGTGCAACACACGTTGCAGGGTGCGGGTAAGCAGCGAGGGGTCCTTCTGGAAGATGCGGTGCAGCGCCTCGTGCGGCGAGCTGACCATCGGATCTCCTTTCTTTCGGGATGGTCAACGAGCTACGCGGTCAGCAGTTCGCACCACACGTATTTGCCGCGATGACCGAAGCGGGAGGACGGCTGCCAGCCCCACACGTCCGTGCAGGCGCGGACGAGGGCGAGGCCTCGGCCGGTCTCCGTGTCGGGCTTCGCCAAGTGGCATGGGGGTTCCGGGGGTTCGGGGTCCGCGTCCCAGGCTCCGATCCAGAGCGTTCCGTTCGACCAGCGGACGCGCAGGGCCGCCGGGCCCTTGGTGTGCAGTACGGCGTTCGCGATCAGTTCCGTGGCGAGGAGTTCGGCGGGGTCGAGGAGAGCGGTCAGGCCGTGCATGGTCAGGATCAGTCGGAGGGTGCGGCGGGAGACGGTGACGGCTCGGGGGTCATGAGGGATGTGGAGGACGTACTCCCAGGGTTCGGCAGCCGTTTCAGGCATGGGTGAACTCCGTTCGGGGTGGGGGTGGGGTTCGGGGGCGGTCCGGTGGCATTGCCTCAGCCGTCGGGGCGTGACGGAGTGGTGCGCTTCCGGAAGCCCCGCATGCGCAGGGTGTGCGGCGCATCACTGACGGTAGGGTAGAAATTCATACCCTTGCAACACGCTGCCGTAATCTGACACCCGAAAGAGGAGTCACGGAGAGGCAGTTACTCGGATGACCATGCGGAACCAGCCCACGGCACGACAGGTGCGCCTGGGGTCCGAGCTGCGCAAGCTGCGTGAGGCGGCGGACAAGCCCGCCAAGGAGGTCGCGGGGCTCCTCGGAGCGAGTTCGGCCCACATGAGCCAGATCGAGGCCGGGAGTTCGGCGATCAGCGAGGAGAGGCTCCGCAGGCTGGCGGCTCACTGCGCCTGCACGGACGCGGAACTCATCGAGGCCCTTGTGGCGATCGCGACCGACCGCACGCGCGGTTGGTGGGACGACTACCGAGGCGTCCTGCCCCAGGTGAATCTGGACGTCGCCGAGGCTGAGCACCATGCGACGTTCCTGGACGAGGTTGCCATCGCCTATGTGCCCGGACTGCTCCAGACCGCCGACTACGCACGAGCGGTCTTCAGTTACACGCGCCCCGAACTTCCCGAGAGCGAGCTGACTCCTCGGGTAGAGCACCGGATGCGGCGGCGCGCGGTCATCGAAGGCGACCATCCGCTGCCGTACGAGACGATCGTCCACGAGTTCACCCTGCGGATCCGAGTGGCCGACCGGCAGACCTCGCTCGCCCAACTCCGCCGCATCCTGGCCGAGATCGAGCGGGGGCACGTGACGGTGCGGGTCATCCCCACCGATCAGGACGGGTTCGCCGGTGCCGCCGCCTCGATGATGTACCTGGGCGGTCCGGTGCCCCGCCTGGACACCGGGCTTCGCGATTCACCCACCGGCGTCCTGTTCATCGACGCCGAAGCACAGCTGAAGCAACTCCGAACACTCTTTCGTAAGGTGAAGGAGGCGTCGCTGGACCCCACGACGTCACGGGACTTCATCCACCGTCTGACGAAGGAACTGTGAGGACACGATGGACCGCGCCCCGCACTGGCAGAAGTCCACGTACTCCGGTGGCGGCGAAGGCGACACCTGCGTCGAGATAGCCGCCGTAGCGCCCAACTTCCTCGGCCTCCGCGAATCCACCACCCCCACCACCCACCTCCGCACCACCCCCACCCCCCTAGCCGGACTCCTCCACCACATAAAGGCCGGCGGGTTTCGTACGACGAGCTGAGAAAAACCCCCTGCGACACGCGGGGGTTCGCCGGATGGCTGGTCCGGGACGTGCGTTTCTACCGTGGTTCCATGCGCACCCCCCACACCGCCTCGACCTCCGTCGTCGCCCTCGCTCTCGCCCTCCTCGCCACGCTCGCCCCGGCCCGCGCCCAAGCCGCGGCGGACCCCCTGCAACGGGACGCCGACGCCCTGCGGGACTCGGGGGTGACCGGCGTGTCCGTGCGGGTGGACCGGCCTCGTGGGACGCGGACCGTTCGCAGTGGGGTCGGCGACCTCCGCACCGGTGCGCCCGTGCCGCCCGCCGAGTACATCCGGATCGGCAGCACCACCAAGACGTACGTCGCCGCCGTCGTCCTCCAGCTCGTCGGTGAGGGGCGGCTGTCGCTGGAGGACCGGGTGGAGCGGTGGCTGCCGGGGGTGGTCCGGGGCAGTGGGAACGACGGGCGGCGGATCACCGTCCGGCAGCTGTTGCAGCACACCAGCGGGCTGCCGGACTACGTCGCCGACGTCGTCCCGGAGCTGAGCGCCGCCGGGTATCTGAAGCACCGGTCGACGACGTACACCTCGGCGCAGCGCGTCGCGTTCGCCATGACGCACCCTCCCGTCTTCGAGCCGGGGGCCCGCTGGGAGTACTCCAACACCAACTACATCCTCGCCGGGATGGTGATCGAGGCGGTCACCGGCAAGGGGTGGGACGAGGAGGTGAGGGAGCGGATCCTGCGGCCGCTGCGGCTCACGCGGACGTACGCGCCGGGCGACGATCCCCGTCTTCCCCGGCCGCACGCCCGCAACTACCAGGAGTTCGGGACGGGCGACGGCGCCGGCGCCCGCACCACCTTCACCGACACCACCCTCGCCTACCTCCCCTTCGACGGGGACGCCGACGGGTCGATGATCAGCACCACGGCCGACACCAACCGCTTCTTCTCCGCGCTGCTGGGCGGCAGGCTCCTCGCCCCCGCCCAGCTCGCCGAGATGCTGCGCACCGTCGCCGTGCCCGACAGCCCCGGCGAGGTGCCGGGCTCACGCTACGGGCTGGGCATCGGCTGGACGCCGCTCACCTGCGGCGGTGGCTACTGGGGCCACAGCGGCAGCGGCTTCGGCTTTCTGGCGTGGCCCGGGACGACGCGGGACGGCCGGACCTCGGTCACCGTCGCCGTGCACAGCCGGCCGGGCGACGAGCAGACCGCCGTACGGCAGATCCGGGCCACCACGGACCTGGTCGACCACGCCCTGTGCGCCACCCGGCCCGGGGAGCACCGCGGGAAGTAGCCGACCGCGCTCCCCTCCCCTATGCCTCCGGGCCCGGCGGGCCCTGCCGCACCGGCCCCGCCCGGTCCAGCAAGCCCGTGCGGGCCGCCAGTGCCGCCGCCTCCAGGCGGGAGCCGACGCCGAGCTTCATCAGGACCCGTTGGACGTGCGTGCGGGCCGTCGACGGGGCGATGCCCATGCCCGCCGCGATGAGGCGGGTGTCCTCGCCGTCCGCGACGCGGACCAGGACCTCGACCTCTCTCGGGGTCAGCATCTGCAGGAGCCGCTGGCCCTCGTCGTCCGGCTGGGCGGCGGGGTTCAGCAGTTCGCCGAAGGCGCTCTGCAGGAGCTGTGGTGCCACCGCCGCCTCGCCCGCGCGGGCCTTCATGATGGCCCGTTCGACCCCCTCGATGCGCTCGTCGTGCCGGACGTAGCCCGAGGCGCCGGCGGCGAACGCCGCCGCGATGCCGCGCGGGTTGGGCACCGGTCCGAGGACCAGGACCGCCACCTGCGGGCGCTCGCGCTTGATCTTCACCACCGGGTCGAAGATCCCCGGCTCGGCGGGTGTCGCCGTGCCGATCAGGCACACCTCAGGTGCCCTGGTGATCACCAGCTCCGCCGCGCCCGCGGCGGGCGCCGCCGCCGCCAGGACCCGGTGTCCCCGCAGCTTCAAGGCCGAGGCCAACGCCTCGGCCAGCAGTCGGTGGTCGTCGACCACCATGAGCCGCACTCCCATCGAGCCACCCCACCCCCCAGTCCCCCACAGTCCCCCAGATGGTTGCCCACTATGGCTGCCCACCGGACCTCGCGGACAGAAGCCCCCCGACTTCCCGTCGACTCGCCGGTCGACGCCCGCTCTTCATGCCCCCGGAAGCTACACGCTTGTTCGACGTTGCGCTCCCCCTACGGGAGAGAAGTGCCCGGATTACCGAAATTCCCTCCGATTCGAGCGTGATGCGGGATACGTGCACGGCCCCGCCCCTGAGCTGGGGCGGGGCCGTGGAACGAGGCCGAGGGGGCGCGTGGGGTTACTTCGCCCCGAAGCCGAGCGCCGTGTACTCCTTCTCGTCGTCCGAGTACGGCTTGCTGACGAGCTCCGAGCCGATGAACCACCGTCCGTCGGTGTAGAGCATCTCGCTCATCGTCGGCGTCATGGCGCTGATCGCGCGCAGCACCGACTCGGAGGCCGGGGTCTCCAGGAGCTTGGTCTGCTTCAGCGTCTTGCCGTCGACGGAGACGATCTGGGCGCCCTTGTCGTACGGGCCGTCCTTGTAGGCGATGATGTTCGGCCCGTCCATACGGATCGGGAACAGCTCGTGGTCGTCGCCCGCGTCGACGCGGTCACCGGTGGACTTACCGGTGGCCAGCGAGAAGGAGACGATCTCGTTGGTGGAGCTGTAGGCGCCGGTGCCGTCGTGGCTCTTGGTCGGCATGTACACCTTGTCGTTGCCGACGGAGATGCCCCGGCAGGCCCAGACACCGCGGACCGGGCACTCGTAGTCGTACTTGTCGTCCGGGACGGAGATCTTGGCGCGCAGCTTGCCCTTGTCGTCGAGGGAGAAGATGTCGGTCGTGCCGGTCAGCGGGACGTCGCTGCCCGTCACCACACCGAAGACGACGGGGTTGGTGGAGATGACCGTGGCGCGCTGGATGCCGGAGGGGACCTTGTACGTCCACTTGACGCTGCCCGACTTCGGGTCGAGCAGCTGGATCTCGAAGGTCTCGCTGCCGTAGTCGCCGCACTTGCGGACCGCGACCAGCTGGGCGCCGCCCGCGTAGCCCTCGTCGGTGCACTCGCCGGCCTTCGGCGACCACAGCACCTTGCCGGAGTTGACGTCGAACGCGGCGCCACCGGAGTAGCCGCCGGCCGCGGCGACCGTCGTACCGGAGATGGTGACCTCGCCGAACGGCACCTTGCTTCCGCTGAGGTCGGCGTTCTTGGTCCACACCTCCTTGCCGGTCTCGACGTTGAAGGCGGTGACCTCGGTGCAGGGCTGGCGGTCGTCGTTGTTCTTGCGCTTGGCCGACTCGGTCACCACGACGGCGATGCCCTCGGTGGTGATCTCCCGCGAGCCCGCGCAGGTCTGGCCGGCCAGGTCCAGCGTCCACTTGGCCTTGCCGCTGTCCGGGTCGTAGCCGACGATCTTGTTGAGCGCGGACTTGGCGTACGTGGTCTTCGTCAGCCAGGAGCCCTTGACGCTGTCGATCTGGAGCTTTTCCTTGACCTCGTGCGCGGGCACCTGGAAGAGGATCTTCGCGCTGGGGCTGGACGGTGCCTTCTCCTGCGCCGTGGTCGGGATCTCCACGCCGCCGGAGGACGAACCGCCGGACGAGGAGCCGCCGTCGTCGTCGCCCTTGGTGTCGTCCTTGCCGCCGGAGGTGCCCTCCGAACTGGCGGTGTCGTTCTTGCCGTTGTCGTCGTCGCCGCTGGAGGTGGCGATGTAGACGCCGCCGCCGACGATGAGGGCGATGGCCGCGACCGCCGCGGTGATGATGATCGCCGCGGAGTTCAGCTTCTTCTTGCCGCCGGGACCGCCCGGGGCGTGCCCCACCTGGGGCTGCATCGGCATGGTCTGCGGCGGATAGCCGTACGGCTGCTGCCCGTAGGGACCGGGCTGCGGCTGCTGGCCGTACGGGCCGGGCTGCGGCTGGCCGTACGGACCCGGCTGACCGGGCTGGCCCGGGTAGCCGTAACCCGGCTGCGCCGGCGGGGGCGTCTGCGGGTAGCCGTAGCCCGGGGCCTGCGCGGGCGGGCCCTGCGGCGGGGGCGTCGGGGCGCCGAAACCGCCGGGCGGCGGGGGCGTGGGCGCGCCGAAACCGCCCTGCGGCGGGGTGCTCTGCGGGGGCTGCTGACCCGGGGCCGGGGGCTGCGCGGGCGGCTGGTCCTTGGACAAGGACGGGGCCGGCGGCTGGTTCTGGGGCTGGCCCGGCGGCTGGTTCGGCGGCTGGTTCGGCGGCTGGTTCGGCGGGGGCGGCGGCTGCGTCATGACGTGGATTCCTCGGAGCGGATCTCGGTGGTCGGGTGGAGGACGAGCGGGGCTGTCACTTGCCGTAGGCCAGCATCAACTTCTCCTTCGCTTCGTCGGCACCGTTCAGCAGGGTCGAGGAGATGTAGAAGCGTCCGTCCACGTAGTCGATGGCCTTCGAGTAGAAGGAACTCTCGATCGCCGCGGCGCTCGCCGGCATCTGCAGCAGCTTGGTGGCGGCGGGGCTGCCGCCCGTGGTCGGGAACGACACGATCTGGCCGCCCGCGTCGGACGACGGCTCCACGTACGCGATCAGCCTGCCGCCCTCGGTCCGCACCGGCGACATCGCGGCGTCGGCGGAGGGCGACTTGACGCGCCACTTCTCCTTGCCGGTGGCGAGGTTCAGCGCGACGATCTCGTTCGTGCCGTCCTTCTCCTCGGTCGGCAGGTAGAGCGTGTTCGCGTCGCTCGCGACACCGGTGCAGCCGGCGAGGTTCCCGGTGAGGATCCCGCCGTCGCACTCGGGGGCGAACGAGGCGTCGGAGTCGACCTGCGAACGGGTCGATCCGTCGGCCTTGAGGGTGGAGATGTTCCAGGTGTTCTCTTCCTCGTTGGTGAGGTAGAGGACGAGCGGGTCCACGGAGTACGCGTTCTCGACCTTCCAGCCCTTGGGGATCTTCCGCGTCCACTTGGCCTTGCCGGTCCTCGGGTCGAGCTCCTGGACCTCGTCGTGCTCCTTCTCCGTGGTCACCGCGCAGGAGGAGACGACGACCAGCCGCGTACCGCCCGCGAACCCGGACGGATAGCAGGACTGGCCGTAGTTCTTCTTGTCGAACAGCTTCTTGCCGGTGGCGATGTCGTACGCCGTCCCGGACTGCGAGCGGCCCACCACGAGCGTGTCACCGGTGACGGCCAGGGAGACGCTGCTCGCGCTGTCGAACAGGTCACCCTTCTCCAGCTGGGCCGACCACCCCTTGTCACCGGTGTTCAGGTCGATCTGCTGGAGCTGGTCGCACTCGGCGTTCTTCGAGGTGCTCTTCTGGTACGCGACCACGGCCCGGTCGTCGGAGGTCTTCGGGGTGACCGAGCAGATCTTGCCGGGGAACTCGATCGGGTCCCAGGCCGGGTCGCCGTCCCCCACGTTGTAGGCGAACAGCTGCTTGTACGCGGGCTTCACCGCGACCTTGTCGGTGACCCACAGGCCGGGTGCGCTCGCGCCGGAACCGGGGGCGTCGGGTGCGCTCTTGTACCAGAGCACCTTCGCCTCGCCGTCCTGGCGATCCGCGTTGAGGTCGGAGATGTCGAGGTCCTCGCCACCGTCGCCGCTGCCGTCGCCCGGGTTGACGGGCGCGGAGGGCGCGTCGGAGGGCTTGTCGTCCTCGGACGGGCCGGTGCTCTCCTTGGCGACCGGCTTCTTCTCGCCGTCGTCCCCGAGACCGGTCACGGCGAACACCGCGCCGCCGACCACGAGCAGCGCGGCCACGGCCGCCCCGACGACCATCGCGGGCCTGCCCTTGAAGGGGTTCTTCGACCCACCGCCGCCACCGACCGGCGGGGGCGTGGGCGCGCCCGCGTACTGCGCCTGCGGATAGCCGTAACCGGCCTGCGACGCCGGGTTGTACGGGCCGGGCTGCGCGTACGGGCCGGGCTGCTGCGGCTGACCGTACGGGCCGGGCTGGGTGTACGGACCCGGCTGCGCGGGCGGCTGCTGCTGAGGGGGGTAGCCGTAGCCGGGGCCCGGTGCGGGCGGGCCCTGCGGCGGGGGCGTCTGCGGGTAGCCGTACGGCTGCTGCGGTTGTTGCGGCTGCGACGGCGGTGGTGGATTCTGCGGTACTCCGTAACCGCCCTGCGACGGCTGATCGGGTGGCTGAACCATCAGCGCTTTCCCCCTGTTCGCTGCTTTCGAGCCACCCGTGACCACGCGTGGTGTCGCTTCTCAGACTGTTCTCAGACGGCTCTTTCTATCACTGCGACGCTGCCACACACGGGGCCGGTCGCTCCCCTGTTCCCAAGGGAGAACCGGCCCGTGATGCCCCCGTTACGCTCCTTCACGCCCCCTTCACGGGACGCGCGCGCCGCCTCGATACGCCGTTTGGAGGGCGGTAATTGCTGCGCGCCGACCAGGGGGAGCGCACTGAGGGGGCGCGAGGAACCGCGCGAGCGACCACGGACGGCCGACGCTCGGCCTCGAACACGAGCCCCAACAACCCGTGGCCGCCCCCGACTCAGCGGCTACGCCTCCTCGGCCAGTTCAAGCCACCGCATCTCCAGCTCTTCCTTCTCCCCGAGCAACGCCCTCAACTCGGCGTCCAGCTCCCCCACCTTCGAGAAGTCCGTCGCGTTCTCGGCGATCCGCGCGTGCAACTTCGCCTCCTTCTCGGAGACCTTGTCCAACTGCCGCTCGATCTTCTGGAGTTCCTTCTTCGTGGCACGGGTGTCGGCGCCACTCTTCTGCGCGGTGTCGGCAGCGGGCTTCACGGCGACCCCGGAGGCCGCGGCCGCGGCCTCCTCCATGGCGTGGCGCCGCTCGATGTACTCGTCGATCCCCCGCGGCAGCATCCGCAGCGCCGCGTCACCGAGCAGCGCGAACACCTTGTCCGTCGTCCGCTCGATGAAGAACCGGTCGTGGGAGATCACGATCATCGACCCGGGCCATCCGTCGAGGAGGTCCTCCAGCTGCGTGAGCGTCTCGATGTCGAGGTCGTTCGTCGGCTCGTCGAGGAAGAGGACGTTGGGCTCGTCCATCAGCAGCCGCAGGATCTGGAGCCGCCGCCGCTCACCACCGCTGAGGTCGCCCACCGGCGTCCACTGCTTCTCCTTGTTGAAGCCGAAGGTCTCGCAGAGCTGCCCCGCCGTCATCTCGCGGCCCTTGCCGAGGTCGACCCGGTCGCGGATCTGCTGCACGGCCTGGAGCACCCGCCAGGTCGGGTCGAGTTCGGCGACCTCCTGGGACAGGTACGCCAGCTTGACGGTCTTGCCGGTGACGACCCGCCCGGCGGCCGGCTGCTTCTCCCCCTCGCTGCGCGCGGCGTCCGCCATGGCCCGCAGCAGGGAGGTCTTGCCGGCGCCGTTGACGCCGACGAGGCCGATCCGGTCGCCGGGGCCGAGCTGCCAGGTCAGATGCTTCAGCAGCACCTTCGGACCGGCCTGCACGGTGACGTTCTCCAGGTCGAACACGGTCTTGCCCAGCCGGGTCGACGCGAACTTCATCAGCTCGCTGGTGTCGCGCGGCGGCGGTACGTCCGCGATCAGCTCGTTGGCCGCCTCGACGCGGAAGCGCGGCTTCGACGTACGGGCGGGGGCGCCGCGCCGCAGCCAGGCCAGCTCCTTGCGGACCAGGTTCTGCCGCTTGGTCTCCTCGGTGGCGGCGATCCGCTCGCGCTCGGCGCGGGCGAAGACGTAGTCGGAGTAGCCGCCCTCGTACTCGAAGACCGAGCCCTTCTGCACGTCCCACATCCGGGTGCACACCTGGTCCAGGAACCACCGGTCGTGGGTGACGCAGACGAGGGCGGAGCGCCGCTCCCGCAGGTGGCGCGCGAGCCAGGAGATGCCTTCCACGTCCAGGTGGTTGGTGGGCTCGTCGAGGACGATCAGGTCCTGCTCCTCGATCAGCAGCTTGGCGAGCGCGATGCGCCGCCGCTCACCGCCGGAGAGCGGGCCGATGACGGTGTCGAGCCCCTGGGGGAACCCCGGGAGGTCGAGCCCGCCGAAGAGCCCCGTCAGCACGTCCCTGATCTTGGCGTTGCCCGCCCACTCGTGGTCGGCCAGGTCCCGGATGACCTCGTGCCGGACGGTGGCGGTGGGGTCGAGGGAGTCGTGCTGGGTGAGGACGCCGAGGTGGAGGCCGCCGGAGTGGGTGACCCGCCCGGTGTCGGCCTCCTCCAGCTTCGCGAGCATCCGGATCAGGGTGGTCTTGCCGTCCCCGTTCCGCCCCACGACGCCGATCCGGTCCCCTTCGGAGACGCCGAGCGAGACCCCGTCGAGCAGGGCACGGGTGCCGTACACCTTGCTGACGTTCTCGACATTGACCAGGTTGACGGCCATTACTCTCCTGCCACGGGGACGATCGACCCTCCAGGGTAGTCGGCGGGGCGCACGGGTGCGGCGGGGCGGCGGGTGGTCGCGCGCAGGCGGCGGCCGCGCCTGGTGAGCCCCCAGGGCTTCAGCACCGAGATCACCGTCATGAAGACGTACGCGCACAGGGAGACGGCCGGGCCGAAGAGGACGTCTCCGGCGTCCGGCAGCGGCCCACCGGCCGCGACGGCGGTGACGGCCGTGTTCACGCCGGGGCGCAGGGCGAGGACGGTGGCCGTGAGGGTGGCCAGGGTCAGCCAGAACTTCGTGTGGACCCAGCGGTGGCGGGCCAGCCCCCACGGGGTGCCCAGCGACAGCACCAGACCGCTGGTGAAGGTCAGCAGGCCGACGGGGACGAGGAGCCAGTCCGCGAACAGCTTCATGGCGCGGACGGACGCCTCCACCGCGGCCGCCGACGAGGTGGTGCCCGCGGTGGCGCCGAGCGCCAGCAGCCCGAGCGTGAGCCCGAGCCAGGCGGCGGAGGCGGTGACATGGACGACGAGGAGGGCCCGGCGGGCGGGGCGGCGCAGGGGGCTTCGGTTCGTCTTCATGTTCATGTGCCCACCGTGCCGGGGTGGGGGCGGCTGGGCGTCTGCCGGCGGGAGTATCCGGGAGTACGGGGGTGGGAGTAGGCGGGGGTGAGGGTTGCCGGAGGTGAGGGCTGTCGGGGGTGAGGGCTGTCGGGGGTGGGATACGGCGGTGGCGGGTGCGGGTCCGGTGGGGCTTCTCGCGCGTTCCCCGCGCCCCTGAAAAGCAGGGGCCCTCGCCCCTCGCTTTTCGGGCCCCCGCCGAGACCCTGACTCCCGCATACGAAGACTCCCGCATACGAAGGCCGCGCGCCCCGGGGACACCATCACCCGGGACGCACGGCGGTCCCGTGGGCGGCTCTACCGCCGCCGCTGTTGCTGCCGGATCTGCGCCGACGCCGGGGCCGGGTAGTGGCCGTCGTCGGCCGGCTCCCGGTGGACGGGCATGTCGTCGCGGATCAGGTTCTCGGGGATGAAGACGGCCGCCGCGACGCCTCCGTCGGTCGACTGCCGCAGTTCGACGCGCAGACCCTGGCGGTCGGCGAGCCGGTTCACCACGAACAGGCCGATCTGCTTGGCGTCGAGGAGGTCGACCTGCTCCGACCGGAGCTTGCGGTTGGCCTCGGCCATCGCCTCCTCGTTCATGCCGAAGCCGCTGTCCTCGACCTCGATGAGGATGCCGTCGCGCAGCCGGGCCGCGCGCAGCTGGACCTTGGTGGAGGGCGGGGAGAACGCGGCGGCGTTCTCGACGAGTTCGGCGAGCAGATGGATGACGTCGGCGACGGAGCCGCCGTTCAGCGACACCTTCGGTACGGCCCACACCTGGATCCGGGTCGCGTCCTCGATCTCGGCGACGGCGGCCCGCAGGACGTCCGTCAGCGCGATCGGTTCGCGCCAGCCCCGGCCGGGCGCGATGCCCGACAGGATGAGCAGCGACTCGGAGTGGCGCCGCATCCGGGTGGCGAGGTAGTCGATCCGGTACAGGTCGTACAGCTCGGCGTTGTTCTGCTGTTCCCGCTGGCGCTGCTCCATGACGCCGAGCAGGTCGAGCTGGCGGTGGAGGAGCACCTGGCTGCGCCGGGCGAGGCTGACGTACACCCCGGAGATGCCGCTGAGGAGTTCGGCCCGCTCGGAGGCCGCCTTGAGCGCGGCCCGCTGCACGGCCGTCAACGCCGTGCCCACCTGGGCGAGTTCGTCACCGGCGAGCCGTCGCATCGGGGCCTCGGCGTCGATGTCGACGCCCTGCCCGGCGTGCAGTTTGCGCATCGCCTGCGGCAGCCGGCGCCCGGCGACCTCCAGGGCGGAGTTGCGCAGGTCGAGGAGTTCGACGATGAGGCCGCGCCCGACGCCCACGGAGACCAGCAGCGACAGGAGCACACCGGCGAGGCCGAGGACGACGGCGACGCCGGACGCGCCGAGCGTGTCCCAGCCGAAGACGTCCGCCTTGGCCGCCGCGCCCGTTCCCGCGCCCTCCTCGGCCGCGGCCAGGCCCTTGAGCACGGCCGCCGAGGAGGCGTCCCAGTCCCGCAGCACGGCCGCGGACACCGGTCCCGCTCCGGCGTCCGTCACCCCGTCCTCGATCTTGACGAGGGCGGCGTGACTGTCACCGTCCAGCAGCACGTCGTAGGCGGGCCGGTGCTCGGCCTTGAGGTCGGCGACGGCCGGCCTCAGCAGCTCGCGCTGGATGGCGACGGCGCCGACGAACCACGCGTACTGCTCCTTGCTCAGCGTCCCGGAGGCGGTGGCGGCGGCCAGCAGTGCCTGCTCTCGGGCCACGGCGTCCCGGACCCGGGAGAGTTCGAGGACGACGCGCGCCTCGGAGGTCGCGTCGGTGCCCTTCTCGCTGGTGAGCGCGCCGGTCACGGCGAAGGCGTGGTCGATGACGGTGGAGTACTCGGTGTACGCCGTCGACACCGGGTCCCCCGTACCCGAGCCGGTGGTGCCGGCGCGCAGGGCGGCGAGGTCGCTGAAGTCGGCTTCCAGGGTCTCCAGGCGGTCGGGCAGCCCCGCGTCGATGAGGGCGGCGTCCGAACTGGAGGAGCTGAGGCCCGCGCGGAGCGCCGTCACGGCCTTGTCTGTGGCCTGCTGATCGGCCCTCAGTTCGTCGAGCCCCGTCTCGGTGCGCCTGGCGGCGTATCGCATGGCGGCCGTCCGCTCGCCCTGCAGCGCGGTCACGAACTCGGCGACGGGCGCCAGCAGTTCGCTGTTGACGTCCTTGGCCCGCTCGGTGTCGCCGATGACGGCCACGGTCGTCACGGCGGCATAGCTCCACAACGCCATCAACGACACGACGGGCAGCATCAACAGGGCGACGATCTTCGCCCGCACGGATCTGGGGCGCAGCAGCCGGCTGGTGGTACGGAAGAATTTCATCGGGGACCTCGCAAGGGGAGGGCGGATCGAGCGCCTCCGTCAGGGGCAGGGGCGCGGGGAACTGCGTGGCCCGCCCCCACCGGGCCCGCAGGTACTCACTGGGCGTCGGACGGAGCACTCACGCCGTCGACAGCTCGACCTCTCGCAACAGTTCGTCGGCGAACGAGGACTCCGCCCGCTTCCCCGTCGGCGACAACGCCACGTACGCCGAGGTCAGGAAGAGGAACGAGCCCAGCAGCACGGCCAGCGGGAACAGGAACTCCGTGGCCGTCGCCCCCGCCAACTGCGCGGTGCTGGGCGTGAGATCGATGGTCACGGCATACATCGCGGTGTAGTGCATGCTGCTCACCGCGAGCCCCATCACGAGCGCGGCGACCGCGGCGAGCACGCCCCCGCGCACGACCAGCGTCAGCGCCAGCGCGGCCGTGGCGGCGACGACGGCGATCACCACGGAGGCGATGACCAGGGACGGGTCGTAGCCGATCTCGCCGTGCAGGTTGAGCGCGGCCATGCCGGTGTAGTGCATCGCGGCCACGCCGAGGCCGGTACCGAGGCCGCCGAAGGCCACCGCGCGGATCCGGGAGCGGCCGTAACCGGCGGTGAAGACACCGGCGCTGACCACGGCGATCGCCATGACCAGGCTGAGGACGGTCATCGGGACGTCGTAGCGGATCGAGGTGCCCCGCACGCCGAAGCCCATCATCGCGACGAAGTGCATGGTCCAGATGCCCGAGCCGATCGCGAACGACGCCAGCGTGAGCCAGTTCCGCTTGGAGGCGCCCTCGGCCTCAAGTGCCCTGACGGTGCAGCGCAGTCCGAGCGCGGAGCCGACACAGGCCATGACGAAGGAGAGGACGGGGGTGACCCATCCGGCGCTGAAGTGGTCCATGTGTCCCATGAGGAACCCCTCTCGCCCGCCGCGGGGACGACACCCCGCACACGGGAAGTACCGCCGGTAACGAGTCACCGGGGATCGAGATCATGCCACCCGAGAATGACCGGCAAATCACCCGAAGGGGCCCAGAAGGGAATTCCGTGAACATTAAAATACTGTGGCATGGGTTACAAACCGAAGGGTTTGTCAGACCAATGCGTGACCTGCACATTTCCTCCACCGGACCACTCGGGTCAGGCACTTGACCGGGTGCCACGACCAATGAGTTCGACCAGCGACCACCCGGCGAGCGTCATGGCCACGGCCACCGGAGCGCTGACCTGGACGGCGATCAACAGGGCCGTACGCCCCTCGAACAGCCCGCCGAATCCGACCATGGAGAGCCCCAGCACCCCGAACAGACACAGGGTCACCCCGAGGGCGGCAACCGGCCCGGAATACGCCGCTGACCTGCTGGAACGGCTCGGCAGGGACGGGCGCGAGGGGCGGGCCGCAGGCCGTTCGAAGCGCCGGAAGGCGGCGACGAGAACCGCCGTGAGGACGGCCGCGAACGCCAGCCGCAGGGGCAGTTGGACCCACCAGGCGCCCGTCGCGGGCGTGGGCAGGTCGACATCCAGGGCGAGCAGTACGCCGTACACCCCGAGCATGGCCGAAAGATGCCACAGGAACGCGGTCATCGAGATGCCGTTGGCCGCCACGACCGTCCGCCACACCTTCGGCCGCTCCAGCCACCGCGTGACCGGGCCGCGCACCCACTCCACCGCGCCGACCAGCCACAGCCCGTGGCACAGCAGCGCGAAGGTCGGCGGCGCCATGTTCGACACCTTCTCGCCCGGCATCCCGACCATCGACAGCGGATACGGCCCGAACGCCACCAGCAGCGCGGCCCCCACGAGCCCGGCGCCGGCGAGCAGATACGGCCGCGTCAGCCGCCCGTCGGCCCGCAGGAACCCGAGTTGGTGGATCGCGAGCCACACGAAGGCGAAGTTGAGGAACTCGACGTACGGCACGTCGAGCGCGAAGCGTGACACGTCCACGAGCGCGGCGGCCGCGACCAGCCCTGCGAACGCGCCCCACCCCCATCGCTCGTGCAGCCGCAGCAACGGCGGGGTGAAGGCGACCATCGCCAGATAGATCCCGATGAACCACAGCGGCTGCGCGACCAGCCGCAGCGCCACGTCGAGCAACCCGCCGCCCAGTGCCGCGAGATGGAGCAGCACGGCGGCGGCGCCCCACACCCCTATGAAGACCATGGTGGGACGCAACAGCCGCTGCAGGCGGGCCCGGAGGAAGGCGGGATAGACGGAACCGCCGTCCGACGCCTTCCGGCTGAGCGAACGGTGGGAGAGGGCGTGCGAGAAGCCGCCGACGAAGAAGAACACCGGCATGATCTGCAGGGCCCAGGTGAGGATCTGCAACCGCGGCTCGACGGCGAGCAGGTTGCCCACCTCGACCCCACCGCCGTCCCCGGTGGTCACCGCCGCCATCAGCCAGTGGCCGAGGACGACGGTGCCGAGGGAGGCGACGCGGAGCAGATCGACGTACCGGTCCCTGGTGGCCGGGGTGGCGGCGGCGAGTTCTCTCGCACCCACGCTTGCGATGACGGTCATGGGAGTACGGTCGCGCGGGCACCCGGGCGGGCGGCAGCGCTCCCGTACTCAACTCACCTCTGAGTACCTACGGTTGTCGCCCCTGGACCACGGTCGCCCCCGGCGCGGGCGAGGCGGCCACACGCGCGGACGCGCACGTACCGGACGCGAGGAGACCCTCGGCGACGGCACGGGCCGACTCGGCGTCCCGGGCGAGGAAGGCCGTGGTCGGGCCCGAGCCGGAGACGAGCGCGGCGAGTGCGCCCGCCGCACGGCCCTCGGTGAGCGTGTCGGCCAGCTTCGGGAACAGCGAGAGGGCCGCGGGCTGGAGGCCGTTGGAGCCCGGCAGGAACGCGGCGAGCGCGTCCACGTCCCCCTTGGCGAGCGCGTCGAGCAGCACCTGGGAGGCGACGGGCTCGGGCACGACGTCGTGCTCGTGGAGCCGGTCGAACTCGCGGTAGACGGCGGGCGTGGAGAGACCGCCGTCGGCGACGGCGAACACCCAGTGGAAGACCCCGCCCACGTCGAGGGGGCGCAGCCGCTCCCCGCGCCCCGTCCCGAGGGCGGCCCCGCCCACCAGGCTGAACGGCACATCGCTGCCCAACTCGGCGCAGATGTCGAGGAGTTCGCCGCGCGAGGCGTTCGTGCCCCACAGCGTGTCGCAGGCCAGCAGCGCACCGGCCGCGTCCGCGCTGCCGCCGGCCATACCGCCGGCGACGGGGATGTCCTTGACGATGTGGAGATGGACGGCGGGCTCGATCCCGTGCCGCTCCGCGAGCGCGAGCGCGGCGCGGGCGGCGAGGTTGCTCCGGTCCAGGGGCACCTGGTCGGCGCCGGGGCCCTCGCAGCTGACGGTCAGTTCGTCGGCGGGGCTGGCGGTGACCTCGTCGTACAGCCCGACGGCGAGGAAGACGTTGGCCAGGTCGTGGAACCCGTCGGGCCGGGCACCGCCGACCGCGAGCTGCACATTGACCTTGGCGGGAACGCGAACGGTGACGCTCACGACTGACGGGACTCCTCGTGGTGGGCCTTGCGGTGGGTCTCGTGGTGGGCCTGGTCGTCGGTCGGGACACGGTTCTCGGCGATGGCCGCGAACTCCTCGACCGTCAGGGACTCGCCGCGGGCCTGCGGGGAGATACCGGCGGCGACGAGGGCGGCCTCGGCGGCGGCCGCGGAACCGGCCCACCCGGCGAGGGCGGCCCGCAGCGTCTTGCGCCGCTGGGCGAAGGCCGCGTCCACGACCGCGAACACGTCCCGCCTGTCGGCGGTGGTCCTGATCGGCTCCGTCCGGCGGATCAGGGAGACGAGCCCGCTGTCCACGTTCGGCGCCGGCCAGAAGACGTTGCGCCCGATCTTCCCGGCCCGCTTGACCTCCGCGTACCAGTTCGCCTTCACCGACGGCACGCCGTACACCCGCGAGCCCGGCCCGGCGGCGAGCCGGTCGGCGACCTCCGCCTGGACCATCACGAGGGTGCGCTCGATGGTCGGGAAGGTCTCGAGCATGTGCAGCAGCACGGGGACGGCGACGTTGTAGGGGAGGTTCGCGACGAGGGCGGTGGGGGCGGGGCCGGGAAGCTCCGTGACCTCCATCGCGTCCGAGTGGACGAGGGCGAAACGCCCGGCGCGGGTGGGCATGCGGGCGGCTATCGTCGCCGGCAGCGCGGCGGCGAGCACGTCGTCGATCTCGACGGCCGTGACCCGGTCCGCCACCTCCAGCAGGGCGAGGGTGAGCGAGCCGAGACCCGGGCCCACCTCGACGACGGTGTCCTCCGGGCGGACGTCCGCGGTCCGCACGATACGGCGGACCGTGTTCGCGTCGATCACGAAGTTCTGGCCGCGCTGCTTGGTCGGACGCACACCGAGGGCGGCGGCGAGTTCACGGACGTCGGCGGGGCCGAGGAGGGCGTCGGGGGAGGGGCTGCTCACGGCACCAGGGTACGGGGCGGGGGGCGGCGTTCGGTTCCTGGGCGCCTGAGGGCTCGGGGTGCGGGTGCGTCGGCCGGCGAAGGCCCCGCGCCGCTGAAAAGCGAGGGGCGCGGCCCCGGCTTTTCAGGGGCGCGGGGAACTGCGCGAGAAACCCCCACTCACCCGCAGCCGCCGACGAGACACGCATCCCCGAGTCACCAGGCGCCCCAGGCGCCCTACCCCCGCAACCGCGCCCCGCAATGCGGCCAGGGACTCGCCCCCCGCTGGACGTACAACTTCTTCGCGCGCATCGTCTGCTCCGCCGCCGAAGCGTCCTGCGGCCTCCCGCTCCCACCGAGGCTCCGCCAGGTCCGGGTGTCGAACTGATACAGCCCGCCGTACGTCCCGGAGGGATCCACCGCATGGGGCCGCCCTCCCGACTCGCACGCGGCGAGACCACCCCAGTTCAGCCCCTCCGCCCCCGCCACGGACGTGGGCATCACCTTCGTCCCGACCTTCACCACCTGCTCCCGCGGCTCACGGACGACCTCGGTACGCACCAGCCGCGGCCGCTCCCGGACCCCGTTGACCGTCCGGAGCGCGTACGTGACCCGACGCACCCCCGGACGACCGGCCCGCTCCACGACCTCGGTGCCCCGGAAGAGCGAGGGATCCTCGGTACGGCGCACCCGGAACGGGATCGGCGTCTCCCGGATCTCCTCGGACCCGGTCACCCGCAGCACGGTCACCGTCTGCCCGTCCCGGGGGAAACTCGACCAGTCGACCGAGGTGGTGTCCTCCCCGCGCAGGGTGATCCCGGCCTGCTCCACGGCCTCCCCCACGGTCGCCGCGTTCGTACGGATCGTCCGCGTCCGCCCGTCCGCCATGATCGTGACGGTGCGCTCGGTGCGGACGTCCAGCTCCAGGCCCTCACGCCCGATCCGCCGGGAGCGCGAGGCCGACACGTACGCGCCCTCCGCCCGCACCCCGAGCTGCTGAAGCGCCCCGTCCACCGTGTGGGCGGTCGTCCAGACCTTGCGCCGCTGCCCGTCGAGGGTGAGCGCGACGGGCCGCCCGTAGTGCACGGCGACCTCGTCCCCGCTGCTCAACGCCGTACCGGGGGCGGGCGCGACGACATCGTGCGCGCCGAAGGCGACCCCTTCGTCGGCGAGCAGTTCGGTGACGTCGTCGGCGAAGGTGTGGAGCGTGCGGGGCCGGCCGTCGACGGTCAGCTCGATCGCCTTGTCCTTCGCCACGAACGCGGAGGTGCCGCCCGCGAGGAAGGCCACGACCAGGGCCTGGGGCACCAGCCGCCGCAGCGAGCCGGGCCGGTCGGCGGCCCGTCTGCGCCGCACGGCCCGCCGGGAGCCCCTCCGGCCGCCCCCACGAGCCGAGGCGCCCACCCCGTCCGGGCCCTCACGCCCTCCCGGGGCTTCGGGGGCTTCGGGGGCTTCGGGGGCTTCCGGGGCTTCCTGGATCCCACGGTCCTCCGTGGCCTCGGTGGCGTCCTGGGCCTCCTGGGCCTCCTGGGCCTCCTGGGCGAGCCGATCCTCATAAGCGGGCCGATAGGTGTCCGCGTACCCCCTGTGGGGCAGCGTCTCGGCCTCGTACGGCGACTGCGCATTGCTCACGACGACACGCTCCAGAGGTGATCCGGGTCCGGGTCGGGCGACGTGAACCTAGCGGACTCCGGTCACCCTCCAAAGCAACGCGGTCACTCAGTGTCGCGACACGGGCCGCTGATCATCTTTTTGGGTCCCCCGGACGGCCGACGGAACGTGACCCGTCAGTAATCGAACGCCCTCGCCGTGTTCGCCGCGACCGCCGTCGCCAGCGCGTCCTCGTCGATGCCCCGCACCTCCGCCATCGCCCGAACCGTGACCGGAATGAGATACGGCGCGTTGGGCCGTCCGCGGTACGGCGCGGGGGTCAGGAAGGGCGCGTCGGTCTCGACGAGGACGAGTTCGAGGGGCGCGACGGCGAGGGCGTCACGCAGCGGCTGGGCGTTCTTGAACGTCATGTTCCCGGCGAAGGACATGAAGTAGCCGTGCGCGGCGCAGACCACCGCCATCTCCGCGTCGCCGGAGTAGCAGTGGAAGACGGTCCGCTCGGGCGCGCCCTCCTCCTTCAGGATCCGCAACACGTCGTCGTGGGCGTCACGGTCGTGGATGACCAGCGCCTTGCCGTGCCGTTTGGCGATCTCGATGTGCGCGCGGAAGGACCGCTCCTGGGCGGCCTTGCCCTCGGGCCCGGTCCTGAAGTAGTCGAGCCCCGTCTCCCCGACGCCCTTGACCTGTGGCAACGCGGCCAGCCGGTCGATCTCGGCGAGAGCGTCGTCGAGTGCCGCGTCCCCGCCGGGCGTCCGCGCGCCCTGCCGGGACCAGCCGTCAGGGTCGCCGTGGACGATGCGCGGCGCCTCGTTCGGGTGCAGCGCGACGGTCGCGTGCACGGCCTCGTACCGCTCGGCCGTCTCGGCGGCCCAGCGCGAGCCCTTGATGTCGCAGCCGACCTGGACGACCGTCGTCACCCCCACGGAGGCGGCCTTCGCGAGGCCCTCCTCGACGGTGCCGGACTGCATGTCCAGATGGGTGTGCGCATCAGCGACCGGGACCCGGAGGGGTTCGGGGAGCGGGGGCGCGGCGTTCTTGTCGTTCGAGGGCATGCCCCGATCCTACGAATCGCACGATCGGGGCATGCCCCACAGGCTCGCTGAGCGGGGGAGGGTCAGCTCGCCTTGCGGTGGAACGGGTGCAGGAGGTCGGACAGGTGCCAGTGGTGGTGTTCCCCGGGCTCCGCCCCTTCCGGGGTGTCGGTGTCCGCCACCGCGCGGGGCTTCGGCAGGTGCCGTCGACGCTCGGCGTCCAACGCCGACGACACCTGGCCCGCCCGCATGATCCGGACGACATGACCGTCGCAGTTCTGGCACGTGGGCCGGGACAGCGGGGACGGCACGACCGTCCCGTCGGCCACGTACATCACGAAGTCGCGCCCCTGGGCGTCGTTGTGGTGCTCTATCTCGTACGACTGCTCCCAGCCGTGCCCGCACCGCATGCAGGCGAACGCGTACGACTCGTGAACGACGGCGGTGGCGGTGTCGCGCAGCACTGCGCGCTCTGCGATCTCGGTCATTGCCAGCTCCTCTTGTCCGCTGGACGGTGGGGACGTGACGTGTACGTCCTCACCACCCAGTTGACGCCCTGGCGGACCTGGAGGGCACCCCATCTGCCGACTGTTGAAGGGCATTTGGCCTGCCCTTGTGCGAAGACCGTCGACACGAGGGACGCCCTTTGCGCGGCTTTACCCGGGCATGAAGACCGGCGCCCCCACACAGAGGCGCTCGGCCCCTACTCCGCTCTCTTCGCGGCCACCACCGCGTCGAACACCTCCCGCTTGGGCACCCCGGCCTCCACCGCCACCGCGGCGATCGCCTCCTTGCGCCGCTCCCCCGCCTCCTCCCGCACCCGGACCCGCCGCACCAGTTCCTCGGCGTCCAGCTCCTCCGCCCCCCGCTCCGGCGCCCCCTCGACCACCACGGTGATCTCCCCGCGCACACCGGCCGCCGCCCACTCGGCCAGCTCCCCGAGGGGCCCCCGCTTGACCTCCTCGTACGTCTTGGTCAACTCGCGGCACACGGCGGCCCGCCGCCCCGCGCCGAAGACCTCGGCCATCGCCGCGAGGGTGGCGTCCAGGCGGTGGGGCGCCTCGAAGTACACGAGGGTGCGCCGCTCCTGCGCGACCTCGCGCAGCCGGGCGAGCCGTTCCCCGGCCTTGCGCGGCGGGAACCCCTCGAAGCAGAACCGGTCGACGGGCAGCCCGGACAGCGCGAGGGCGGTCAGGACGGCCGAGGGCCCGGGTACGGCGGTGACCCGGATGTCCTTCTCCACGGCGGCGGCGACCAGCCGGTACCCGGGGTCGGAGACCGACGGCATCCCCGCGTCCGTGACCAGCAGCACGCGGGCACCGCCCACCAGCGCCTCGACGAGTTCCGGCGTACGCGCGGCCTCGTTGCCCTCGAAGTAGGAGACGATCCGCCCGCCCGGCTGCACCCCCAGCGCCTGGGTGAGCCTCCGCAGCCGCCGCGTGTCCTCTGCGGCGATCACGTCCGCCCCGGCCAATTCCTCGGCGAGCCGGGGCGGCGCGTCCGCGATCTCACCGATGGGAGTACCTGCCAACACAAGGATTCCTGTCACACCCCCATCCTCCCAGCCACGCCGATGCCGGGGCGAAGCCGAGGGGCGGGCAGGGACACCGACGGCCCTGGCCGGGGCGACGTCCCGAATCGGCGCCCGGGGCCCCCGCGACCAGCCACGACCCACCCACGGCCGTCCCCGCCGCACGCGACCGCGCGTGCCGAGGTCACCCGGCCACATCCTCATCCCACGGGACTCCCACAGCCGTGTTCCCTACGATGGCGCGGTGACCAGTACCGCGTCCTCCACGGACACCCGGCAGGACCAGGCCACCGAAGACCCGCGGCCGTCGTGGCAGCACCGCCTGCGCCGTTTCGGCTACACGGCGCCGCCGAGAAGCGACGTCCGCAGCCGACTGGTGCCCCCGTACACCCGCCCCGGCGCGCGCTTCTGGGCCGTCCTCGGGGTGCGCGAGGAGGTCGGGAACCGCCTCGTCCGCTGGTCGGCCTGGGGCGGCCCCCTGCTGGTCACGCTGGTCGCCGGGCTGATGCGGTTCCACAACCTGGGCAGCCCCAAGGCGGTGATATTCGACGAGACGTACTACGCCAAGGACGCGTGGGCGATCGTCCACCGCGGTTACGAGGTCAACTGGGCCAAGAACGCCAACGAGCTGATCCTCCGGAACGACGGGAACGTCCCGATCCCGACGGACGCGGCGTACGTCGTGCACCCGCCCGTCGGCAAGTACGTGATCGGCCTGGGCGAGCTGATGTTCGGCTTCAACCCGTTCGGCTGGCGCTTCATGACCGCCCTGCTCGGCACGCTCTCCGTCCTGATGCTGTGCCGTATCGGCCGCCGTATCTTCCGCTCGACGTTCCTCGGCTGTCTCGCGGGCGGCCTGATGGCGGTCGACGGCCTGCACTTCGTGATGAGCCGCACGGCGCTGCTGGACCAGGTGCTGATGTTCTTCGTCCTGGCCGCGTTCGGCTGCCTGGTCATCGACCGGGACAAGGCACGCCGGCGCCTGGCCGAGGCCCTCCCCCCGGACGGCGACGGAGTCGTACGCCCCAACTCCCTCGTCGCCGAGACCACTCGACTGGGCTGGCGCCCCTACCGCTTGCTGGCCGGCCTCTGCCTGGGCCTGGCGCTCGGCACCAAGTGGAACGCCCTGTACTTCATGGTGTTCTTCGGGATCATGACGGTGCTCTGGGACTACGCGGCCCGCAAGGTCGCCGGCGCCCGTCAGCCGCTGATCGCGACGGCCCAGCGCGACCTGGGTTTCGCGTTCCTCTCCACGGTCCCGGTCATGATCGTCACGTATCTGGTCTCCTGGACGGGATGGATCCTCTCGCCGGACGACGGCAGCGGCGGCTACTACCGCGACTGGGCCGCGACCGAGGGCAAGGGCGGCTGGTTCGCCTGGCTGCCGGACTGGCTGCGGAGCCTGTGGCACTACGAGCACGCGGTCTACGAGTTCCACGTCGGCCTGTCGTCCCCGCACACGTACGAGTCGAACCCGTGGAGCTGGATCGTCCTCGGCCGCCCGGTCTCGTACTTCTACGAGTCCCCGTCCCCCGGCAACGACGGCTGCCCGGCGGACACCGCCGACAAGTGCGCCCGCGAGGTCCTGGCCATCGGCACCCCCCTCCTCTGGTGGGCCGCCGCCGTCGCCGTCCTCTACGTCCTGTGGCGCTGGTTCTTCCGCCGCGACTGGCGCGCCGGCGCGATCGCCTGCGGCATCGCCGCCGGCTACCTCCCCTGGTTCCTCTACCAGGAACGCACGATCTTCTTCTTCTACGCCGTCGTCTTCCTCCCCTTCCTCTGCCTCGCCGTCACCATGCTGGTCGGCGCCGTCCTCGGCCCCCCGGGCGCCCCGGAACGCCGCCGCGTGGCCGGCTCGGCAGCGGCCGGCGTCCTGATCCTCCTCATCGCCTGGAACTTCATCTACTTCTGGCCTCTGTACACCGGGCAGCCCATCCCGATCGACAGCTGGCGGTCGCGGATGTGGATGGACACCTGGGTCTGACATCTGGGTCCAGCGGTCGACCGCCCCCCTGGGGCCGCGTGGCCAGGCGTGGCCGGATACGGGGTCGTCGTGGCCTGAATCCGGTTCAGTGGGTGCCCTGGGCTAACAATCAGGGCACACACGGGACGCATTTTTCCCACGCGTCACTCCCCCGTGTTTACAGTGAGCCTCGGCAAGCGGTTTCTGAACGTGTTCAAAGACGTGTTCGGGGCCGGACGGCAAGCCACCACGGGGTAACGGGGAAAGGGAACGCGTCATGCGCAAGGGGGTCAAGGTCGCCATAGTCGGCGGGGTGTTCGCCGCGATGGTGGGGGGCGCCGGGTACGGCGGGTACAACATCGTGACCGCGCTCAACGGGGACGTCGGGGGCGTCGAGAAGCGCACCGGGCCGCCGAGTGCGGACGAGGTGCGGGAGACCACGGAGAAGTTCTTCGCCGCCTGGGAGAAGGGCGACGCTGCCACGGCGTCCTCGTACACGAACGACGCGGCGGCCGCGAGAGCCGTGTTCGGCAGCTTCGTCGACGCCGCACGGATCGCGGACGTCGAGATCGAGCCGGGCGAGCCCACCGGGGCCGGCGACCGGACCGTCCCGTACTCCGTCGCGGCCAAGGTGTCGTTCGACGGGAAGAGCAAGAAGCTCGCCTACAAGAGCCGGCTGACCGTCGTGCGGGGGAAGACCACCGGGCGGGCCCTCATCGACTGGCGGCCGTCCGTCGTGCACCCCGAACTGAAGGCCGGCGACACCCTGTTCCTCGGGGAGGCGGCCGCGCCGCCCATCGAGGCCGTGGACCGGGACGGCAAGGTGCTGACCAAGGAGAAGTACCCCTCCCTCGGACCGATCCTCGACACCCTGCGCGAACGCTACGGCGCCGACGCGGGCGGCACCCCCGGGGTCGAGCTGGCCATCCGCCACACCACCACGAACGCGGGCGACACCACGCTGCTGACCCTCGCCGAGGGCAAGGCGGGCAAGCTGCAGACCACCATCAGCGCCCGCACGCAGGCGGCGGCCGAGGCGGCGGTGGAGAAGTACGCCGAGTCGTCCGTGGTCGCGTTGCGGCCCAGCACCGGTGAGGTGCTGGCGGTCGCCAACCACCGCGAGGACGGCTTCAACGCCGCCTTCCAGGGCGAACTGCCGCCCGGCTCCACGATGAAGATCGTCACCGCCGCGATGCTCATCGACAACGGCGTGACCTCCATGAACGGCCCCGCCCCCTGCCCCGACACGGCCACCTGGCAGAGCCAGACCTTCAAGAACCTGCCGGGCCTCAAGGCCGACGAGACACCGAACGCCACGCTCGCCAACAGCTTCCAGCGGTCCTGCAACACGGCCTTCATCAAGCTGATCGACGAGAAGCCGCTGACCGACGCGTCGTTGACCGAGGAGGCGCAGGAGCGGTTCGGGATCGGCCGGGACGACTGGAAGACCGGCATCGCCTCCATGGACGGCAAGGTACCGGCGTCCGGCGGGCCGAACCGGGCCGCCAACGCCATCGGACAGGGTGATGTGCTGATGAACCCGCTGAACATGGCGTCGGTGACGTCCACGGCGATCACGGGGCGGTTCCGGCAGCCGTATCTGGTGTCGCCCGAGCTGGACGACCGGAAGCTGGCCACGGCGGAGGGGTTGCGGGCCAGTACCGCGTCGCAGTTGAAGCAGATGATGAGGCTGACCGCGACGCAGGGGACCGCCGCGACCGTCATGGCCGATCTGAGCGGGGACATCGGGGCGAAGACCGGGTCCGCGGAGATCGACGGGCAGGCGGTGGCGGACAGTTGGTTCACCGGGTTCCGTGGGGATGTGGCTGCGGCGGCGATGTCGGAGGGAGGTGGCCGTGGTGGGGAGGCGGCTGGGCCGATCGTGGTGGATGTGCTGAAGGCTGGGGGGTGAGTGTGGCCCGGTCACATGGACTGGGGTGAGTGTCCGGGGCGCGCCGTAGAGGGTGCGGTTCGTTGCGGGGTGCGGGTGGGTGGGGCTTCTCGCGCAGTTCCCCGCGCCCCTGAAAAGCAGGGGCTGCGCCCCGTGCTTTTCACACCGCGGCCCCGTCTGCTTCCCAGGCCCGCAGCCCCGTCGCTCCCCAACCCCCAGCCCGGTCCGCCTTCCAGGCCCGCAGCCCCCTCGCTCCCCAGCCTGCAGCCCCGTCCGCCTTCCAGGCCCGCAGCCCCCGCATCCGAGCCCGCAGGGCCTGGGGCTTCAGGGGCCCGGGGAGTTGCGCGAGAGGCCTTCAGTCGCCCGTGCATCCAACGGGTGAACCCACGGAGTGATCCGCGGGACTCTAGGGTGGTGGTTCTCGTTGAGGAACGAGAGGCAGTCGGGGGCAGCGGAAGGTCGGGAGCGTGGGTAAGAGAAGGCGTGTCGACGAGCGGAAGGCCGCGAAGTCGGGGAGGTCACGGCGGCATCTCGTGCTGGGCGGAGTGGCGGTCGCGGCCCTCGGCGGTGGCGCGATGGCCGTGTACACGGTGTTCGGCGCCGGCGCGGCGGCCGAGGACGGTTCGGCCGACGCCAAGGCCGTGAAGACCGGCCCCCTGTCCGCCGGCGAGGTCCGCACGGCCGCGACCACGTTCCTCACGGCCTGGCAGAAGGGCACGGTCGCGAAGGCCGCCGCCGCCACGGACGACTCGGCGGCCGCCAAGACGGCGTTGACCGGCTTCACCAAGGACGCCCACGTCAAGGACGTCACCCTCACCCGCGGCAAGCGCTCCGGCGACAAGGTGCCGTTCACGGTGAAGGGCACGGTCTCCTTCAAGGGCACCGAGAAGCCGCTGACCTACAAGTCCGCCCTCACCGTCGTACGGGCGGAGAAGGACGGCGAACCCGTCGTCGACTGGCAGCCCTCCGTCGTCCACCCCGAACTCGCCGAGGGCGACCGGCTGGTGACCGGCGAGGCGGGCACACCCCCGGTGAAGGCCCTCGACCGGGACGGCGGCGAGCTGACGACGGAGAAGTACCCGTCGCTGGGCTCGGTGCTGGACGGGCTGCGGGAGAAGTACGGCAAGAAGGCGGGCGGCAAGGCGGGCGTCGAACTGCGGATCGTCCGCGCCGACCCGGCCGAGGGCGGGTCGGACGGCAAGTCCTCCGCCGAGCCCACGAACTCCACCAGGTCCACCAAGGACAAGGCCGCCGACAAGACCCTTCTGGAGCTGAACGAGGGCACCCCGGGCGAGGTGAGGACGACGCTCAGCCCGTCGTTGCAGGCCGCCGCCGAGGAGAAGGTGGCCGCCACGAAGCGGGCGTCGGTGGTCGTGATGCGGCCCTCGACCGGCGAGATCCTGGCCGCGGCCAACTCCAGCAGCTTCAACGTGGCGTTCCAGGGCTCACTGGCCCCCGGCTCCACGATGAAGATCGTGTCGTCGGCACTGCTCATCGACAAGGGCCTGGCCTCGGCTAACAAGGGCCACCCCTGCCCCAAGTACTCCTCGTACGGTGGCTGGAAGTTCCAGAACGACGACAAGTTCGAGATCAAGGGCGGGACCTTCAAGGCGAGTTTCGCCCGTTCCTGCAACACCGCCTTCATCTCACAGGCGAAGAAACTGGACGACGACTCCCTGACCAAGGAGGCCCAGCAGGTCTTCGGGCTCGGCCTGAACAACTGGGCCATCGGCGTCTCCAGCTTCGACGGCGCGGTGCCGGTGCAGAGCGCCGCCCCGATGGCGGCCTCGCTGATCGGCCAGGGCGGGGTGCGGATGAACCCGCTGAACATGGCGTCGGTGGTCGCGACGGCCAAGACCGGCGTCTTCAAGCAGCCCTACCTGGTGCCGCCGTCCGTCGACGACCGCACCCTGGCCACCGCCTCCCGGCCCATGTCCGCGACGGTCCGCTCCCAGCTCCGCGAACTCCTCCAGTACACCGCCGCGGCCGGTACGGCGGCCGAGGCGATGTCGGGTCTCGGCCCGGACTACGGCGCCAAGACCGGCTCCGCCGAGGTCGACGGGCAGAAGGAGCCCAACGGCTGGTTCACCGCCTGGAAGGGCGATCTGGCCTCCGCCGGGGTCGTCCAGCAGGGCGGCCACGGCAGCGAGTCGGCGGGCCCGATCGTGGCCGCGCTGCTCAAGGCGGGCAGCGGCGGCTGAGCGACGACGCGGACCGGGCGGGCGAGGCGGGCGGGTGACTCAGTCGCCGGTCGCGTCCGTCCGCTGCACGGGGCGCTCCTGGATCGGCATCTCCTCGTACGCGTCGGACGCCGGTCGCAGACACCAGTCGAGCATCGACGGCCAGGGGCCGTAGCCCGAGTCGGGGTTGAGGTGGGCCTCGCCGGGCAGCACGTCGGCGGGCAGGCCGAGGGGCCGCGCGTACGCCGTTGCCGCGTCCGGCAGGCAGTACGGGTCGTTGTCACTGCCGACGACCCGGGTGTACGCGGCTGCCTCGGCCAGCCGCTCCGGCGTCAGCGGCGGCGGGGCGAACTCGGCGATCTCCGGCTGCTTCAGGACGAACTCGGGGGACGGCGGCGCCACGAGGAGGACGCGGTCGACGGGGCCGGACAGGATGCCGTCCCGGGCGACCGCGTGCAGCCACAGCAGACAGGCCAGGCTGTGGCAGACCACCGTGATCCGCCGCCCCGCCAACTCACCGAGCAGCGCGTCCAGTTCCGCCAGCCACCGCTCCAGGTCCGGGTCGTCCGCCTCCGGGAGCTGGGGGTAGGCGACCTCGTGGCCGAGGTCGGTGAGGCGGTCGGCCAGCCAGTGCTGCCAGTGGGCGGGCGGCCGGTGGTTCTGCCAGCCGTGCAGGATGAGGAAGGCGCGGGTTTCGTCGGCGGCCGGGGTTTCTGTCATCCCCCGATCGTCAGCGAAACGGATCTGTGGGTCCAGTGCCGTCTCTGTGGCTGGATGGGGGATCGAGGGGGCGTTCGTGTGTCGGGTGCGGGTGGGTGGGACTTCTCGCGCAGTTCCCCGCGCCCCTGAAAAAGCCGGGGCTGCGCCCCGTGCTTTTCAGGCCCGCAGGGCCTGGGGCTTTAGGGGCGCGGGCAACTGCGCGAGCAACCCCCCCCCCCCCCCCCCCCAACCCCCCCCCCCCCCCC